>JAKAFQ010000003.1 GCA_021817875.1 Pseudomonadota bacterium | reverse complement strand
GACTGGCGCATCTACGCCGATTTCGCACAACGTTTGATCCGCACGGCCCGCGACCTCTATGCCAGCGAACCGCTCGGCGTTCAGCTCGACAATACCGTCTACGCCCTCGACTCGATGACTATCTA
This sequence comes from Pseudomonadota bacterium, assembly GCA_021817875.1. The sequence goes on along the minus strand of JAKAFQ010000003.1, from coordinate 32,736 downwards.
CCTGTGCTTGTCGCTGTTTCCGTGGGCACCGTTCCGCTCGACCAAGGCGGCGGTGAAGCTCCACACTCTGCTCGACCTGCGCGGGAACATCCCGACTTTCCTGCATATCAGCGACGGCAAACTCCACGACGTCAACATTCTCGATCAGCTCATTCCCGAGGCCGGCGCCTTCTATATCGTCGACCGCGGCTACGTCGACTTCGAACGTCTGGCGAGATTCGATCAGGCAGGTGCATTCTTCGTGACTCGTGCCAAACGAGGCATGCGTTTCAAACGACTCGCCTGGCGCAAGACCGACCGCAGCACCGGGGTGATCTGCGACCACACTATCGCACTGACCGTCTTCTATTCCAAACAGGGTTACCCGAAAACGCTTCGGCGCATCCGTTTCAAAGATCCCGAGACCGGCAAGAGGCTGGTGTTCATCACCAACCATCTGGACCTCGATCCGCTCACGGTCTGTCAGCTCTACAAGATGCGCTGGCAAGTGGGCGTGTCCAGTCGAAGGACACGTCTTCTAGCGGTGAAAGTCCGACCGGGGTCAAAAGACTCAGACCCTGTAGCTTGGGAGGCGCCGTGGAGCGAAAGCGAGACGGCGGAGCCCTCCGACAACATACTCTGAAAGGAGCATGCGCAAAGCACCAGGTTGCAACGTACAGTGAACGCAGAAGTAGCCTCGTTACTCGCTTTCCGGTGGCCGAGACGGTCTATAACGCGTGAAGGCAGCAAGAACCGGGTAGCAAGGGTTCGATGCGACGGTTCTCACCGGCGGGGTATCAGCGGCGACATGGTGCGAGAGAAGACGTGGAAACTGGAGAAGCCCTCGATGTCCGGCGGGGAAAGCCCGTCGAGGAGACGGCGGCCATAACCGTGAGTGGGAAAGGTCGCCGTAGGCATCAAGGTGGCGGATCGGGTCGCAGTACCGATGAGGGGCGTGCAGCAAAACGCGCCCGGAGGGAAGGGCCCGGACCGGTGGGTATTGCGTTCGTCAAGGCGAGGCAGGGGTGAGATGACAAAGGCACCCATCGAACGGCCAGAACTGCGGCTTGAGCTGCAAGACCGGCGGTTCGATTTGCAGGAGCTGCGGCGACGCATTTATCGGAAGGCGAAGTCGGAGAAGACGCATCGCTTCTGGGGGCTTTTCGTGCACGTGACGAAGAGGCAAACCCTCGAGGAAGCGTACCGGATTGCCAAAAGAAACGGCGGGGTCCCGGGCATCGATGGCCAAAGCTTCGAAGCGATCGAGGCATCGGGACTCGCCAGCTTTCTGGATGGCATCCGGGACGACCTTGTATCAGGCAGGTATCAACCCCAGCCGAACCGCCGGGTGGATATACCGAAAGAGAACGGGAAAGTCAGGACGCTCCAGATCCCCTGTATCCGCGACCGCGTGGTGCAGGGGGCACTGAAGCTCATCCTCGAGGCCGTCTTCGAGGCCGTCTTCAAGGCTGACTTCTGCCCGAACTCTTACGGGTTCCGACCCCGGCGATCACCGCACTACGCCCTGGCGCAAGTCAGGCGCAGTGTACTGCGGCGGATGTCCACGGTGGTTGATGTCGATCTGTCAAAGTACTTTGACACGATCCGACACTCGGCCCTTCTGGACAAGTTCGCCAAGCGCATCCAGGACCCTCGGGTCATGCATCTCATCAAGCAGATCCTCAAGGCCGGTGGGAATGTGGGGGTGCCGCAAGGCGGCCCCTTCAGCCCCTTGGCGGCCAATATCTACCTGAACGAGATCGACTGGATGTTCGAGGCGATTCGCCGCAAGACGGCACAGGGTCCCTATGAGGCGGTGAACTACCATCGGTTTGCCGATGACATTTGCATCACCGTCAGCGGGCACCACACCAAACGGGGCTGGGCGGAACGCGCCTTGCAACGGCTCGAGGAACAGCTCATCCCCCTTGGGGTGACGCTGAACCGAGAGAAGACCAAGGTCGTGGACACGCTGACGGGCGAAGCCTTCGGGTTCCTGGGGTTTGACCTGCGACGCGCGTGCCGGCGGAAGAAGGACGGGTATTCCGTTTACATGACCCCGAAGAAGAAGGCTCGCAAGGCGATCAAAGCGAAGATCCGTGACCTCATTGCTACCGGCGGGGCATTGACCGCCGCAGAAATCGTCACGCGCATCAACGCCGCTGTCGCCGGGTGGGTCGAGTACTTCCGAGTGGGGAACTCCAGTCGCGCCTTCAGCGAAGTGCGCGACTACATGGAGATGAAGATCCGGACACTTCTGACGCGGCGCAAGCGGCGGCGAAAGCGCAGCATCGGCTGGCGGCGATGGAGTAACGAGTATCTCTACGGCGTTCTCGGGTTGTACTGGGATTGGAAACTCCATCCCCTCCCGGGCCTCGGGAAGCTCTCGTGAAAGTGGCCACCATGACCGCGACGACCCATAACCCTTGCGACGAATCCCATCCGGGCGAGCTGCTTGAGGGAAAACTTCACGAGCAGTTCCTATGGGGAGGGGCTGGAAACGGGCCGGGCTCTCGCTCAGCACCGCGCCAGTCCCTTACCCGACAGCTGTTCTTCAAATGGATCAAGCAGCACCTACGGATCAAGACGTTCTTCGGCACCTCGGAGAATGCCGTGAAGAGCCAGATCTGGATCGCCGTGTGCACGTACGTGCTCGTGGCGATCGTACGAAAAAGGCTGAAGCTGGAGGCGTCGATGCATGAGATCCTACAGATTCTGAACTTGAGCCTGTTTGAAAAAATTTCGCTCGATCAACTGCGTACGCTCTCAGTGGAGGAGTCAAACCAACCCGGCAGCGCCAACCAGCTGATTTTGTTGAAATAACGTTGGGACAGTAGTGGGGCAGTCTATCCCAATACCCGATTTTTCATATGGAGCTACAGTTGCGGTGACTTGAATTTGTTTGTCGTATAAGCGCCGGCATTCGTCGCCAGATTTGGAGATTCGATTCGTATGATAAGTCATAATGATTCTGATGGTAAAGAACGGGACGCAATGCCTATAAGGTCCCATGGCAAGGCCGTCGGCTATGAGCGTGAGGTCAAAAAAGGCCAGCGGTTTGAGTTTGGAAAAAATTGGCGTCTCTTTTTAGATACGTTGAACGATGAAAGGATTGACGTCGCAGTGAGTTCCTTGCGCCGCATGCTGGAAGTTGAAACGCTCAAAGATAAGCGTTTTGTAGATATCGGTTCAGGTAGCGGACTATTTAGTCTCGCTGCGCGACGCCTAGGTGCAGTTGTGCATTCCTTCGACTTTGACCCTAATTCCGTAGCCTGCACGCTTGAACTTCGCCGTCGCTATTTTCCGAATGATCCCGCTTGGTCTGTTGAGGAGGCTTCGGTACTCGATTCGGAGTATCTCGATTCCCTTGGCGAGTTCGATGTTGTGTATTCGTGGGGGGTTTTGCATCATACCGGCAAAATGTGGTCGGCAATTGACAATGTTCATCATTTGGTTGCCGCTGACGGCAAACTATTTATCGCCATTTATAACGATCAAGGAAGTCGCAGCAGACGTTGGCTCCGTGCTAAGCGCATCTATAATCGCCTGCCTCGCCCCTTGAGGGTTCCCTGGGCGATGGTGGCCATTGCGCCCACCGAGTTTAAAGCCACGCTGTCGTCACTAATAGAAGGTAAGGTCGTGGATTACTTGCGCGGATGGGCACAAGTAGATGCGAGGCGGGGTATGAGTCGTTGGCGCGACGTTATCGATTGGGTGGGAGGGTATCCATACGAGTACGCGGCGCCTGACGAGATATTCAATTTCCTTCGGAAAAGGGGATTTATCTTAAGTCAGCTCGTGTGCAAGGGGGCGGGGTTCGGCTGTGTCGAGTATGTCTTTGAGAGAACTCGGGGAAGTTAGGGCTTTGAAAAAAAACAGGTGTTGTTGACCGACTGTTGCCGATTATAGTGAGCCACTAGTGTCACAGTAATCTTCTCTATAAGTACCCAAATCGGGTAAGCTGACTCTTCATAATAGCTGTCAATTTCAACTGGGTTGCTCTATCCAACTTTTCCTTCCATGACGTGTCTTCAGTAATTTTCCCAGTGAAATTTCTCCTCATTCTGTTTCCAAATATGTGAGCATCTTTCATCAAAGTCGGATTCGGCTCTTCATAAGATACCCCGATGAACCGGTAGATTCCCTCCATCGCCGTAGATGTCGATCTGCATAGGTCTTCGTATCTCACTACATGGATCGGCACGGAGGGGAAATTTCTCGCGAACGTGTCCACTCGATTGATATAGTTTATCCACGCATTCGCCGCCTCTGTCAGCCTTGGCGTAGGGTGTGTGTGCTTTATGTATGACGCGCAGAACCCTCGGCCATCGCGGATTAGGTGCAAGACCTTCATTTCGCTATGGTTATCGCGAGCAATTAGCTGCGCCCGCCGAATTGACTTCGTGCCATCGATGTATATGGCTGCTCCAGTACAACTGATTGCATTAGAAAAGAATTGTAGTTGAGCCGCGAGAAATCGGTTTCTGATGTGGCGGTATATTGGAACAGTACTAATTATTCGATGTCGAAGTGTGCCTTCAAACCGAACTGAGTGTAGTACTCTATTAATTATTTGTATGCGTGAAAACTTTGGCATATGGACAAAAAGCTGACGGTCCCAGTCGTGAGTATCGGGAATCTTCATATGCCTTGTTGTGGCCTCATAAAAGGCGCAGTCCTCTATCAATTTGCCGCATGTGCAATCCTTGGGCTCAGTGTCCTCATCATTGAAAAACATCGACTCTCCATTACTGACTAGTTGACTATGGCCATTTAACAAAATTGAGAGGAGGGTTGCGCCAGAATACCAATTTGCCAGGAGAGGAACCAATTTTGGCCTGATGATGTTTGCCATATGTCTTCTGGTCAGGGAGCGGTGTTATTGTGCTCTGTGAGAAGGCTTATAGGTGGCTTTGAATGTCTAATATCTTCGCGTTGAGGCAGCGTGTTGATTTAGTGCGTCAATACTGAATCTGCTTAAGCCATATGCCGGACATTGTGGCTTATGTTCAAGGTATCTTTGATTAACCGCAAGAATTCCCTGTTGGCGGTAGCTCTCGAGAAGTTGTGTATTTCATCCGCCGACGGAGAAATTATTCGACCTTCAACAGCGTGACGTCGATAGAGTTCGAGCAGCACCCGGTCGAGTTGCAATGGTTCCGTTGGGTCGACCTGATTAATGCCTTTAATGCCTTTTACAAGGCAAGCTGTTTCGGAATCATTCTCACAAAATATTAGAATTTCGCGCCCCAACGTTAGGTGTTCGTAAGTCTTTGCGGGTACCGAATAGGGTTGCCGTTGAGCAAGATTCAAGAGCACCGTTGCGTCCATTGCTGCTTGCTTCACGACTTCCGCGGGGCTGTGAGAAACAAGAGTCATACTCTGCGACAGTCGCGTCCCCACTAACCAATCTGAAAGGGAGCGTCCGTCGTAATGATCTACCCTGCCCATGAACGTAACTTTAATTCTGGTGGCGTCTACGTCAGAGCGCTGAAGAAGTCTTTCGAGAGCTTCAAGTATCGGGAACGGATCACGTCCCAAATATAATTCTCCTGCAAATAAAATGGAAAGCGTTCTTTCTGGATTCTGTGGCACATTGGTGCAGTCTCCGTCATAGCCATTTCTTACTAGGTGAACTTTCCCTTGAGAGTCTGAGAATCTCTTTGCTAATTGCTCAGCAACCATCGCGCCGGCAGACGTAATGCAGGCTGCGGATCGGATTACCCATTTTTCTAGTGGCCGTTGTAGGAGATAGTCTAGTCGGCGATTTGGATTCGCCGTGACACAGTCTGTCCATGGGTCGCGAAGGTCGGCAATATGGGGAATGTGTAGAGTGCGGGCAGCAAGAGTGCCGGCGAGAAGGGCGGTGTGCGGGGGGCCTGATGAAATAATAACGACTGGGGTGTGTTGTCTTGCTACGTCGATGGTTGCTCGTGAAGCGCGCCATGACCACCTCTTGTATTCATCAACGAAACAGAGAATCCGAAAGAATATATTTTTAAAGGTGCCCTTTGGAATCACGTTGGTCGGGAAGTTTTTTGAAGTAGTGCTGGGTGATGGTGCGCTACTACGTCCGAATAGCTTGGTGAGGCATTTTTTCAGAGCTACAATTGATTTGATCAACGTCTTCGGGGGGGGGGGTACGGGGATTGCCGTGATTCCGGGAAGAATTTGTGAACCCATGGTGACGTCAAGGCCGCCGAACGAGCTCACTACAGCAACGCGATATCCTTGCGTCACCAAATATTTGGCGAGAGCCGTCGTACGGCGAGCGCCAATTTCGTTGGCAGGGTAAAAGGCATATGACACAAGGAGAATGAGCGCTTTCGCGTGTGTTGGTATCGAGCGGTCCGTGGAATTGCTATTCATCTCCGCCTTCCTCTAGGTAAATCATATTGAGCTATGCGAGAGGGAAACGGCGTGCTTCGGCGCTACAATAGTCGCGCGGGATAATGACAGCAGAATATCACGGAAGGGCTTTGCGGGGCTTCTATTGCAAGCTATGCTGACTCATCCGATGACTTCCACGAAGTCCTGAAGAAATGCCGCTTAGCCACCCTTTGAATTCTGCTGTACTGATTCCTTGATGGTCAACTAAGCGCGGTAGGAAGAATGGGTTTGCTTTACTGTCGGCCAATCCTGATTCGCAAGTTGTGGCTGACTTGATTCCGCTTTCCTGGAGCCAAATTCCAAACTGCGGCAAGAAGCTGCCGCTCGGGTAGCAAAAATGGAGGGGACATTCTGCGCCCGCTTGCCGGAGCATTTGAGTATTCTCGGCGATCTCGGCCAAGAATTGGTCCCGTTTGCGAGGAACGCGATGGCGATGAGTATGTAGTTGAAGATCAAGTCCTTCTGAGACCATTTCACGTGCTTCAGTTGGGGTGACTAGATGGAGCACCCGCCGAGACTTGAGTTGCATGTAGTCGACGTCAAGAAGCTTCGCGAGGTCGAATAGAAACGATTCTTTATCTTGCGCCGTCCATGCGTCTTGTGTTGCCATTTGATAAATGGCGGAAAAGGCTCGATTCCTGCTTTCTACGGTATGAAGTTCGTGGCGAAGTGCGGGATGACGTAATTCCAGTGTTTTATTGCGACCCTTCCAAAGTAGATAAGACAACATGGGGTCAAACACAGCGAAGGAACGGGTTGAATAGTAAGTAGTCCAATACAGTGTCGCAGGAAGGCGGAATTCTCTTAGTAAGGGCCAGGCTTTAAGGTAGAAGCTACTATCTCCGTCATCTATAGTGAGGGAAACTGAGCGCGGCGGAAGACGTCCATTTTGAAGTCTAGACAGTGCCTCATCTAGAGGCAACACATTGCACCTCATTGCTCTAAGCAATTGAAGGCGTGCCCGAAAAAAATCGGGAGGCATGAACAGGTTGGGGTTCCAGGTGTGTTCATCGTCATTCGAGACTCCGTGCCAGCAGATAATGAGCAGGCGATGTTGGCGCCAGACGGAGTCGATGACTCGTGAGTTCAGGCCAGCGAAGTCCAGTATCCGCAATACGGTGCGTTTGGCGAATCGAAGTGGGAGCATTCTGGGTTTGGAAGGAAATATATGGTAGGCGGAACTGATCTGTATTTAAACACGGCGACATAAATAATGCAGCATAGTGGTATAATCGCAACGGCTTTTCCTATGGGAGAAGATCGATGCGAAAGCTGCAGGTTGAGGATACCGATGTGATGCGGATTGCCATCCAGCAAGAGATCGGACGGAGCGAAGAGTCCCGCTACGACCATCGGCTGCATGGGCTGTTGCTGGTGATGGCGGGTCAGTCCTGCCGAGAGGTGGCGGAGCTGTTTGGCGAAGATGGCACGACGGTACAGCGCTGGGTCCACCGTTTCGGGCAGGGTGGACTGGACGCCTTGCGTGAGGGGGAGAGATCAGGTCGGCCCCGCACGCTCGATGCGACACAATGGCGCAAGCTCCAGAGCGATCTGCGCAAGACTCCGCGGGACTTCGGTCTGGCCGCGACGCTCTGGGACGGGCCGGTGCTCGCCGAGCATCTGCGTCGTCGCTATGGCGTGGACCTGGGTGTGCGGCAATGCCAAAGATTGTTTCGGCAGATGGGCTTCCGGCTGCGTAAGCCCCGCCCGCAAGTCGCTCAAGCTGATCCGCTGAAAGTCGCGGCGGTAAAAAAAACTGCGGCGTCTGGCTCGAAGGGCTGATGTGGAGCTGTGGAGCTTGGACGAATGCCATTTTCAGCAACACGGGACCAGCTGTCGTATGTGGGTAGGACCGGAGAACAAGGATCCCCTTCTGCTGCACGCCCCGACGCGTCGCTCCGTGGCCTGCTTCGGCGCGGTCAATCTGCGCACCGGCCAATTCGTCCGTCACGTCTGCTCCGTATTCAATGCCCAGACCTTCCGGCGCTTCCTCAAACAGCTGCTGCGCTATCGGCGAGGCCGGCGTCGCATGATCGTGGTGCTCGACAACCGCCCGCTATCATCACGCCGTGCTGCTGAAGCCCTTCCTGCGGCGGCACGTCAAACAGCTGCGACTGCTGTTCCTGCCGCCCTACAGCCCCCAGCTCGCCTCGATCGAGCGGGTCTGGAAGCTGGCTCGGCGTCTGGCCACTCACAACCGCTACTTCCCGACACTCGAAGAGGTCGTCAAGGCCGTGAACGCCTGCTTCGATCGCTGGCGTCGGCCAAATCGAGTGCTAAGAAGGCTATGCTGCATTACTTAAGACGCCGTGTTTAGTTCACGGCAACATGGTTCGGCGCGTTCGGTAGAGTCCCGCTATTGAGCGGAAAATTGGCACCGATGTCCTCGCTGTCTGTGCCAGCGTTCTTGTACGGACTAGTTGTGGCCAATGAATAGTTTCCTGTGGAATAATTTTCAAATTGAATGTCTGTAACGGCTGCTGGGAAAAAATTTCCAGTCGGGTAGCTGGCGGCCGTTTGGCCTGTCAATACGTTTTTCTGAAAGGTCCAGTTAATAAAATTGGCATCTAATGCTGGTGTGCCGATGCCTTTGCCACCACCAATGACACCATATCGCGTAGGTGTGATTAGGTTATTGATAAATACGAAGTTCTTAACCGGTAATGATGTCGTATCAGCCATAATAATGTCGCTGGGTCCCGTCGCAGTATTTATTATGGTGTTGTGATCTATGGTGTAATCGCTTCCGCCGTCGACGATTTGGAAAGTGCGTCCGTCGGCACCACCAAGTCCGGTGACTTGGATAAGATTATCGCGTATTAGGACGCGATCCGTCATCACAGTTGGGTTGGTGGTTGCGTAGCTTAGATAATTGCTATCGAACCCGGCGAGATTCATGCCTTGACCTACGTTGATGAAGGTGTTCCCTACGATGGAGATGTCGGTGGTGGTGGCCCAAGGGGCTGTGCCTCCTTGATTTCTGGGAGTAATGAGCAGCGCGAACCCGTTCTGGGCGCCTTGCGGGCTATTTTGGAATATATTTCCGGATACCAGAGCGCGCTTGGCATCTTTGAATTCAAGTAGGTTCTTTACATCGTAGCTGCTGCCAACGAGCGACAGAGGTTTAAAAAAATAATTGTTCTCGATGTCGATGTCCGAGGGAATCAGCGTGTTTGCTTTGGAATCAGCGCCACCGAACAGTACATTCTCGCCGGCGGCCTCGAGGTAGTCATTGACGATTTTCAGTGGGCCCGTGGTGTTGTAGGCCCAGATCGCCTGATTGTCTGCTCCTACTTCCTGAAATCCAGAAATATACGAGTCGATCACGGCAACGTAAGCGCCGTCCATCTCCACGCCTCGCCGGCCGCCCTCGGTCGGATCGCCATGAATGTAGCAGCGGTCGAAAACAATGTTGTTGGCAAGCGTGGCGGGAGAGGTGTCAGCGTTGCCGATCTGGATCACCTGGTAGACGAACGCTCCGGAGGCTGGGGCGAACTCGATGCCGACGAAGCGATAGTGATTGCTGCCATCGACTGTCCTGATTGCGTTCGAGTCCGCCGGAGCGACGATCAACGGCATGTTCGCCGCGTCGCTCGGACTGACTCGGGTGCCGGGAGCGGGGAGGCTGGAGTAGTTGCTCGAGACGATGTAGATCCATCCCGAGCCGCTGGTCTTGTCCGGTAGCGTGAATGGTCCCGTGTAAGTCGCCCCGGCCTGCAGGACGATGGTATCGCCGGGTTGGGCGTTATTGAGCGCGGTCTGAAAGTTGCCGCCGGCGGGGACGTTGATGATTTGCCCGGTCGGTGGAGCATACGTGGTGTCGAAGGTCTGTGGTGCGATGGGGAGCGTTGCCGCGGTCGATGCGGTGCAGAGCGCAATGGCACCGAGAGTCCCAAGCACCAAGGCCGCCTTTCGAAGTCGGAATGGATTGGGGATCGAAGTTCTCATCCTAAATCTCTCTCGATATCAGTCGATATCATCTGGGTCGAGTTTGGGTGCTGACAGGACCGACTTGCCGTAGCGCCGACGCTACCATTATGATCAACTGGGGTGGGTTTTCAACCCTGTCTGCGATTGAATACGAGCCGGGAAGGAGCGTCGTTTTTCTCGTGTGACCGCCTGCTCAGAATGAGTGAAAACTCGCGTGCGACTCACCGGAAACCGTGCGGCGCATGCACGACGGAACGTTGAGCTGGTGCTAGGGACTCAGCTCGAATTCATTGACGCGGCTGGACCCGCGGCGCTCTCGGGCTTCGGGCCGGATCGATGCGACTCTCTTGTGGGCGCGATTGCGGCGGCCAGTTGCTCCCTGCGCAGGTAAATCCGGATCACTCCGAGTCCGCGGCAGTATCCTTAACCTAATTGTGAACTCGTTTTCCGGTGGCATCGATCCTACATAAGTTGCGTGGCCGCTCGCTTGCCGAGCTCCGGATTCGAGGGAGGCAGGCCGTGCTCGCCCGGCTGGAACGTGCCCAGAGCGCGATGCGCGGTCCGTCCGGGAGCGAGGCGGTATCGGGCGTCTCGTTTATTCCCGGCAATGCGTTTGCCTCCCTGCGGGCTACGGATGGGGGGCCTGAAGCTATCGCGCGGGCCGTCGCGATGAGGGATCCGGCATGGGCGTCGGGTGTTCGCGCTCAATGCCGCGCCCTGCAGCAGGGTCATGCGTCCTTGCTCGGGTACCCAGATTTGCTGATCGGTGTTCCGCCTCGGTGGCACCGAGATCCGGTCGGCGGGCGGGAGGCGCCTCGGTGGCACTGGAGCCGGATCGATCACCTCGATACCGCGCAGGTGGGCGATCACAAGATTCTCTGGGAGGTGAACCGGCACCAGTACCTGCTCGCGCCGGCGATGTGCTGGTTGCTCGATCGGGATGAGGCGGCGCTCGAACTGGTGAGCCGGCACCTCGACTCCTGGCTCACTGAGAATCCGCCTGGCATGGGCGTGAACTGGGTGAGCAGCCTCGAGATCGCCTACCGGGCGATCACCTGGTGCTGGCTGCTGTGGTTGCTACGTGATGCGCCCTGGGGGGATCTGCGCTCGAGGCTTGCGGCCTCGCTCGAAGCGCACGGGCGTCACCTCGAGCGCTACCTGTCCACGTATTCCAGTCCCAATACCCACCTTACCGGTGAGGCACTCGGACTCTTCTACTTGGGGACGGTGCTCGAAGGCTCGCGGCCTGCGCTGCGCTGGCGGGTGAAGGGGGCGGCGATTCTGCAGGAGTGGCTCGCGTGCCAGGTGCTTCCCGATGGGGTCTATTTTGAGCAGGCAAGCCAGTATCATCGGTATACCACCGAGATTTACCTGCATTACGCGCTGCTGGCCGCTTCGACGGGCTGGGCCGCCTCGCCGGCGGTACGGGACCACCTGAGCCGCCTGTTCGACGTTCTGCGCAGCCTCGCGTGCGCTGAGGGCCGCATTCCGCTCATAGGCGACGATGATGGCGGGCTGCTGCTGCCCCTGGAGGAGCGCCCGCCTGATGAGGCGGGAGGCCTGCTGCTCGCGGGGGCGGTGTTCCTCGATCGTCCGGAGTTGGCCCCTGCGGGCACCTCGCCGGGGCTGGCGTACTGGCTGTGCGGCATCGAGGCGACCCGCCGGCGGATCGAAGCAGGGGTGGCCTGTCCGGCTTGGCGCGAGGTCGATTTGCCCGATGGTGGGTTGGCGGTCTTGAGGGACGGCTGGAAGCCTGAGGATGCGGTAGCCGTCATCGATGCCGGCCCGCACGGAGCATTCAGTTGCGGTCACAGCCACGCGGACGCGCTGGCCATGACGCTGACCTTGGGCGGGTCACCGTTGTTCATCGACCGGGGCACGCTCACCTATACGGGTCCGCAGCGCAACGAATATCGCTCGACCCGATCACACAACACGCTGGAGATCGACGCAGAGTCCTCCGTCACACCAGGCATGCCGTTCAAGTGGCTCAACGTTCCGCAGCGGGCCACTGGCGTCGTCACGTGCAGCGAGGCCATCACAGGCTTCTCGGGCCAGGCGTTCGGTCACTCGGGCGGTGCGAGACCCTCGCGCCATGAGCGGCAGGTCCTGCACTTGCGGGCGGGCCCTTGGGTGGTGCTGGATCGTGGCGCGCGACCAGGAGCGCGCTGCGGCACCGTGCGGTGGCAACTGGCGCCCGGCCTGCGCGCAGAGCGCCTCGCCGAGCGTTCGGCTGTGATCTGGTCAAAGGAAGGCACGGTGCTCGCGACAGTCTTGGCGCCCATCGCTTCGGGGTTGCGGGTGAGCTCGCGCGGCGCATCCCCGCGGCTCGGGAGCGAGGTGGCCGCGCAAGTGCTCGAGATCGAAGTTGCCGACTCGCTCACCGCAGTGACCGTGATCGTGCCCGGCCGGGTGCGCGACTTCACAGTTTCCGCGCCCACCGAGCCTGCGATGCCGAATCCATCCTGCGTCTGGCGGGATGATGTCGGCCGGCACGTCGTGTCATTGTCATCGCTGCGCGATGCGCCGACGGGACTCGAGGTCTCGGGCGAGCTGTGCTGGAGGATCGAGCGCACCGCGGCAGGCGCAGGCGACTCCCAGGACCTGCTCGCGGTTTCGCGAATGCGCGACATCAGGATGGGGATTTCTGAAGGGCGCATCACGACGCCGTCTGAGATAATCGGCAAAATGGCGGTTTTCGAGAAAGTGAGCGGACAGTGGACGAATCGCCGGGTCTGGGAGCCGCGCAGCACTCATGGCTAGGGACTTGATCACAACGGCTTCGCTCATCCTGGTGCTCGGATGGGCAGTCTATCCGGCTATCCTGTGGCTGCTGGGGCGGCTGCGACCCCGGCGCCGTCCGATCGCCGATGCCACCAAGGGATCGGCCTCGGTCGTCATTGCCACCCGCGATGACCCCGAGATCGTCTCGCGGCGCATCGCCAATCTCGAGGCGCATCGGCAGGAGCTCGATGACCTGGAGATCATCGTCGCCGTCGATCGCAAGGGGCCGATCGCGTCCCGGCGGTATCGCCAAGTGCTCGCAAGCCGCGCGGTGGTCGTCGATGGGGATGCGCCAGGGGGCAAGGCGGTCACGCTCAATGCGGGCGTTCGGGCCGCCACACACCAGATCCTCATTTTCACCGATTCGAACCAGGAGTTTCTCGCGGGCGCGCTCGCCGATCTCGTGCAAGCTGTCCGTCAACCGGGGATCGGCGCCACCACGGGGCGCATCGCCCTCGAGAACAACCGGCGCAGCCTCCTGCTGACGGTCTTCTGGACCTACGAATCCTGGCTTCGCAAGGTCGAATCCGCCGTCGACAGTATCGTCGGGGTTACCGGCGCCATTTACGCTCTGCGCAAGGCACACTGGGAGCCTTTGCCCGCAGGCCTCATCAATGACGATGTTTACGTGGCCCTCGTGGTGGCTCAACAGGGCGCGCGGGTGGTGACGTGTGAGACCGCCTTCGCCGTCGACAGGCGCAACTTCACGGCGCGTGAGGAATTCCGGCGTAAAGTGAGAACGCTCACGGGCGTGCTGCAACTCTGTGTGCTGCGTCCCTCCATTCTTAATCCACTCAAGAATCGCCTCTGGGCGCAATTCGTGTTCCACAAGCTGCTGCGATTCAGCACGCCCTACTGGCTGTTGCTCGCCGCGCTCGGCATGGCGCTCGCCTATCCGATGCAGTGTGCCGCGATCGCGCTCGCCGCGCTCATCGCGAGCGCGGTGGTGACGGTCGCATCACCCAAGTCGAGTCTTCTCTCCCGGGTCGTGCGCCAGGTGGGCTGGTCGGCGCTGTTGTTGTCGGCGCCGTTCGTTGCCACGGTGAACGGGCTTCGTGGCCGCTGGAATGTCTGGGATGCCTCGGCGCGAGGCGCGAAGTGATGCGGCCCGTGGTGGTGCATCGAGCTGCGGTCCTCACCGGATAACGAGCCGAATATGTGCGGGATTTGTGGAATCGTCACTGTAAGCGCGCACGATGGCCCCTCGCCGGGGCTCATCGAGCGCATGCGCGACACCCTGTTGCATCGGGGTCCCGATGGAGCGGGTGTGCACATGGGGCCAGGCGTCGGGCTGGGTCATCGCAGGCTGAGCATCGTGGACGTCGCGCATGGTCAGCAGCCCATGTACAGCGCCGACCGGCGCTACGTCATCGTCTATAACGGTGAGACCTTCAACCACCCCGAGATCAAGCCGCAGCTCGAGGCCGAAGGCATTCAGTATCGTACGCGTTCCGATACGGAGACGGTGTTGCACCTGTTCGAGCGGCACGGCGTCGGCTGCCTCGATCACATGCGCGGCATGTTTGCGTTTGCGATCTGGGACACGCGCGAGCGCAGTCTCTTTCTGGCGCGCGATCGATTCGGGGTGAAGCCCCTCTACTACCGGCACCAGCCCGAGGGCGGGCTCGTCTTCGGCTCCGAGATCAAGGCGGTGCTCTGCGGCATGCGCACCCGAGCGGCGCTGAACGTCGCGGCGCTGCCCGACTTTCTCGCCAATCACGCGCCGTCGGGCAACGAGACGCTCATCCAGAGTGTGCGAAGGCTGCCGCCCGGTCATTTCCTCCTGTGGAAGGACGGCGCCATTTCCATCCGGCGCTACTGGGATCTCGAGTATCCAAGTGGTTCCGAGACCGTTGCGGCAGGCTCTTCAGCCGAGCGAGCGCTGGTCGCCGAGTATTCTCAGCGACTCACGGAAGCGGTGCGGATCCGGCTGATGAGCGACGTACCGCTCGGCATGTTCCTCTCGGGGGGCATCGATTCAGCGGCCATCACCGCGACCATGGCGCCGCTCGTCAAGCAACCCATCCGGACGTTCTCAGTGGCGTTCGCGGAGCGGGAGGCCAACGAGTTGCGGTACGCGCGCATGGTCGCTCATGCCTATGGCACCGAGCATCGTGAGGTGCTCGTCTCGCCCGAGGAGTTCTTTGCGGCACTGCCCCGACTCATCTGGCACGAGGACGAGCCGCTCGCGCATCCCTCGAGCGTGGCGCTGTACTTCGTGTCGCGGCTTGCATCGGAGCACGTCAAGGTGGTGCTCACCGGCGAGGGAAGCGACGAAATGCTCGCCGGATACAACCGATACCGGGTCACGGCCTTCAACGTTCGTGCCGGTACGGCGTACGAGCGATACGTGCCGCGCGGTGTACGCCGCGGCATGAGCCGGGCGATCACCGCGTTGCCCAGGCATTGGCGGGCCCGGCAGATTGCCGCCCGCACATTTCTCACCCGGGGCTCGGAGCTCGATGAGCTGTATCTCGATAACTTCGCCGTCTTCTCCCGTCAAGCTCAGTCGGCTCTGCTCGCCGCTCCGGTCCTCGAGCAACTGGGGGATATACGGCCCTACGAGGCTTACCACGCGGCGCTCGACCGCGTCCGGGACCGACCGCTGCTCTCGCGGATGTTGTATGCCGACGTGAGCACGTACCTGCACGAGCTGCTCATGAAACAGGACCAGATGAGCATGGCGGCCTCCATCGAGAGCCGGGTGCCCTTCCTCGATCATCCCTTTACCGAATGGGTCGCAAGGCTCCCGCAGCGCATGAAGCTGCGCGGAGCGACCACCAAATGGATTCTGCGTGAGGCGATGCGCGATCGGCTGCCGCGGGAGATTCTGAGTCGAGGCAAAATGGGCTTCCCGGTGCCGGTGGGTTCTTGGCTGCGCGGCCGCTGGCAACCGCTTTTGGACGAATACGTGCTGAGTCCCAGGGCATCCGAGCGCAGGTTGTTCGACGCTCCGGCGGTCGACACGCTGGCCCGGGAGCACCTGGCCGGCATCAACCATTCCGAGCGGCTTTGGGCGCTGCTGACCTTCGAAGTCTGGGCCCGGATATACCTAGATGGTGAGACCCCCGCCGAGATGGCGCTGGCGCAGCCCCAGGCGGCCTGATCCGTGCGCATTCTCTGGGTCAAGACGGAGCTGCTGCATCCGGTCGACAAAGGCGGCCGGATTCGCACGTATCAGATGCTGCGCGCGCTGGCGACCGAGCATGAGGTGACGTACCTGTGCCTCGATGATGGCGGCGCGGCCCCCGATGCCCCGGAGCGGGCCGCAGAGTACTGCACAGAGCTGGTCACGGTCCCGTTTCGCCCCACGAAGAAATTCCAACCCGGTTTTTTTCTCGATCTCGCCGCCAATCTCTTCTCGAGCCTGCCGTACGCCATCGCCCGCTATCGATCTGAAGCGCAGCGCACGGAGGTCGCGCGGCGGGCTGCCCACGCGGATCTCATCGTTTGCGATTTTCTGACCCCTTCACAGAATGTCCCTTCCCGTCTCGGTGCCCGCACTGTGCTGTTCCAGCACAATGTGGAAGCGAGTATCTGGCGGCGACATGCCTCGGTGGCCAGGGACCCGCTGCGCCGGGCTTACTTGCGCGCGCAATGGCGTCGCATGCGCCGCTTCGAGGGCGAGGAGTGCCGGCGGTTCAATCGGGTGATCGCTGTATCCGAGGCGGACGCGGCCACCATGCGCCGTGACTACGGGCTCGACCAGGTGGGCAGCGTGCCGACGGGTGTGGATCTCGAGTATTTCGTTGCCCCCGCCCATCCGTCCCGACAGCGCACGGAGATCCTGTTCGTCGGCTCGATGGATTGGATGCCGAACGAGGAGGGGATCCGCTGGTTCGTCGAGCAGGTCTTCGGGCGCGTTCGCGCGCAAATTCCGGATGCCACGCTGACCATCGTCGGACGCGCGCCGTCGGAGAAGCTGCGCAAGCTCGCGGAGCGAACCGAGGGCATGCGCCTGACCGGAACCGTACCGGACGTACGGCCTCATCTTGCGCGGGCGGGTGTCTGCCTGGTGCCCTTGAGAGTCGGTGGCGGCACGCGCATCAAGATCTACGAGGCCATGGCCATGGGCGTACCGGTCGTCTCGACCACGATCGGCGCCGAGGGTCTGCCGGTTCGCCACAAGGAGCAACTGCTCATCGCGGACACCCCCGAGCAGCAGGTGGACTCGATCGTGCGCCTGATGTCGGATCCGCAGAGAGCGCAGAGACTGGCGGTGGACGCGCTCGCGTTCGTGCGACAGCATGGGAGCTGGAGCGCCGTGGCAACCGAGTTTTTGAAGCAATGTCTTTCCTAAGCGTCCCCCGAGGCGCGTCGTAGCGGGAGAATGAGACCAATGAACAGTGCAATCAGCGTCTTCGGGTTGGGCTACGTCGGCTGCGTCTCCGCCGCCTGCTTTGCCAGCGAAGGCCACCGGGTGATCGGTGTCGATGTGTCCGAAGCCAAAGTGAGCCAGATCAACTCCGGGCGCAGCACCATCCTGGAGGAGGGCATCGTCGACATGGTGGCCGAGGTGGTGAAGTCCGGGCGCCTGTCAGCCACCACCCATGTCGGCGAGGCGGTCCGCTCGACCGACATTTCCCTCGTGTGCGTGGGCACGCCCAGCCGGCCCAACGGCAGCATTGACCTGCAGTACGTCGGGCGAGTCTCGGAGCAGATCGGCCAGGCGCTGCGCACCAAGGGCCGGGCCCATACAATCGTGGTCCGCAGCACCGTCATGCCGGGAACGATTGACGGCTATGTGATTCCGAGCATCGAGAAAGCTTCGGGGTTGCACCACGGGACGGAATTCACAGTTTGCTCGAACCCCGAGTTTCTGCGCGAGGGGACTTCCATCCGCGACTTCAGAGAGCCGCCCTTCACGCTGATTGGCGCGCTCGATCCTTCGCACGCTGAGCCCGTCGCTCGGTTATATTCCTCCGTAAAGGCCGCCTGTCATATCGTGCCGTTGCGCGTGGCCGAGACGGTCAAGTACGCATGCAACTCCTTTCATGGATTGAAAGTGGCGTTCGCCAACGAGATCGGCGCGTTGTGCAAGGCCATGGGAATCGATAGTCACGAGGTGATGCGCGTGTTCTGCGAGGACAAGAAGCTGAACATCTCGGCTGCCTACCTGCGTCCGGGGTTTGCATTCGGTGGCTCCTGCCTTCCGAAGGACCTGCGCGCCCTGGTGC
Source organism: Pseudomonadota bacterium (assembly GCA_021817875.1). The sequence goes on along the minus strand of JAKAFQ010000003.1, from coordinate 14,476 downwards.
ACCGAGGCCGGGTCGAAGACGTGCCGATGCCGTTGCTGGAGGCGACCCTGGAGAGCAACCGCCGGCACATCGACCGGGCGTTCCACATGGTGATGGCGTCGGGCTCGCGACGCGTGGGCATTCTCGGGCTCGCCTTCAAGGCGGGGACTGACGATCTGCGCGAATCGCCCGTCGTCTCTCTGGTGGAGATGCTCATTGGCAAGGGTTGCCAGGTGGCGATTCATGATGCGCATGTGGTGCGTGCCAACATCATTGGAGCGAACAGCGAATACGTGGCACGGGAGATCCCGCACCTCTGGTCGCTCATGCGCGAGAGCGCGGCCGATGTGATTCGCGACAGCGACACCGTCGTCATCGGAAACGCATCGAAGGAGTACCGTGAGCTCGGTGCGCACCTCGAGGGCAAACGGGTCATCGACCTCGTCAGGGCGGTACCGGAGAAGCTCTCGAGCGAGGCCTACCAGGGGATGGGTTGGTAATCGATACCTGCGTCCACGAGCTTCGATCATGAAACTCGGATACCTGATCGCTCAATACCCGGCCGTCAATCACACCTACATCATGCGGGAGGTCTTATCGCTGCGCCGGCGGGGTTTCGACGTATCGACGGTATCGGTGCGTCGGCCCGACAGGCAGAGCTCGGCTCTGAGCCAGGAGGAGGCGGCAGAGGAAAAGCGGACATTCTCGGTGCTCGGCGCCGGCGCGTTCCATGCGCTGGCGGTCAATTTGAGAGTTCTCGCACGCCATCCCATCCGATACTTCCGAGGTCTCACCTACGCGTGGGCGCTGACGCGGGGAACACCGCAGCTCCTGCTCTCCTATACGGTGTATTTCTTCGAAGCGGTAGTGGCGGGGCATTACTTCACCTCCCGCGGGGTGCGGAACATTCACACGCACTTTGCTTCGACCGTGCTGCTGCTGCTGTCCAGGGTGTTTCCGATCACCTATTCGATGACGCTGCATGGCTCGGGCGAGTTCGTCGATGTCGTGGGATTTCACCTCGCCGAGAAGGTGAGATACGCGCAGTTCGTCATCACGATCAGTCAATTCGGGCGCAGCCAGGTGATGAACGCCAGCGATTCGGCCCACTGGCACAAAGTGATGGTCGTCCCTCTGGGCGTGGATACCGCTGAATACGCTCCGGGGCCCTCTCGCCCGAGAATCCCGAGAGTACCGCTTCGGTTGATTTCGGTTGGGCACCTGTCGCGCGTCAAAGGCTATCCTCTTCTCATCGAGGCCGTGCACCTGCTGCGCAGCCGAGGGAAAGGCGTGAACCTCACCATCATCGGGGAAGGGTCTTGCCGCGGGGAACTCGAGGCGCTCATTGCGAAGCTCGGACTCGGCGATGTGGTGCGCCTCGCGGGAGCCTGCAGCCACGACCGGGTTCCGGAGTATCTCTCGGCAAGTGACATTTTTGTGCTCTCGAGCTTCCTCGAGGGGGTTCCGGTCGTGCTGATGGAAGCGATGGCGATGGAGTGTCCTTGCGTGGCGACGCGCATCACCGGGATTCCGGAGATTATTGACGATGGTGTTGATGGGTTGCTCGTGCCACCGGGCAGCGCCGAATGTCTGGCAAAGGCGATTGAGAGACTGGCGGACGATGAAGGTCTGGCGCGCAAGTTTGGAGCTGCCGGTCGAGTCAAAGTGCGAGCGAAATACGATCTCGCCCGAAATGCGGATCGATTGTGTGAAGTGTTGAGGAAGCAATGGATGGTGCCGGGTGGATCAGCGCTTGACAGTCAGTAGCATGAGATATAAATAACGGAACAATGGATATTTCTGAACTGTTTGAGATCACTGAGCATGCGCCAGACTGCGGTTATACAGCGCGATGAGTGTGTCGTGAATTCCGATCGCGAGACAAGCGACGATACCGGGCGACGTAGTCGTCCTACTTTTGCGCTGATCGTGCCCTGGGAACTCAAGCATGTCGGCGGAGTCAATCGAGTTGTATGCGATCTCTATTCGGGGCTCGCTCGGCAGTCCGATTTTCAGCCATTGGTCATCGTTTCATCGTGGCAGCACAAATGTCCCGAGAATGGGCTCGACACCGATGGACGGCGTACGTTGCGATTCCGTTTTCGAGCACCTTTTGACCATCGTTCCCTGACTCTTCGGGTCTTGCTGTCGTACGCTTTCCATTTCCCCGCGCAACTCCGGGCAATCCAGCGCTTCGTGCGCAGCCAAAATGTGAAGGTCGCCAACATCCATTACGTCTCAGGTTACGCATTCACTTGGGCGGTGCTTCGCTGGCTCGGAATATACCGCGGTTCGCTTGTGCTGTCATTCCATGGTACCGACCTGCACGATCTTGTGGCATGCCGGGGTGTCGTGCGCAAGGTGTGCGCATGGATGTTTCGGCACACGGACCGTCTGGTAGTTCTGTCAAAAGACATGGAACGGCGCCTGCATTCGGAGTTCAAGATTCCCGCCAGTCGAGTTCGCGTTATCTGCAATGGGGTTGATGCGGAGCGCGTCCGACTCCTTGCGACAGGAGCATCAGGCGTTCTGGAAAACCTGTCTGGCGCTAAGTTGATTGTGAATTTGGGGACATTCGATCACGTCAAAGGTCACGATGTCCTTTTGCAGGCATTCTCCCGGCTGCAGTGTGAGCGGACGGACGTTAAGCTCGTGATCGCCGGCCGCGCAGGCAAGGCGCTTGCTGAAACGCGCAATGCGGTGCGTGCGGCGAATTTGACCGATCGTGTGACGCTTTGCGTGGATGCCCCTCATCAGGAGGCGGTCCGCCTTCTCAGTGCCGCGTGTGTGGTGGTCGTCTCCTCGCGCAGAGAAGGCTTTCCATTGGTTCCGCTCGAGGCGGCGGTTTTCAGAAAACCCGTGGTTGCTACCGCTGTAGGGGGGATCCCTGAGGTTATCCAGAGTGGTGTCCATGGAATATTGGTGCCGCCTGAAAATCCTGATGCGCTATACGCTGCGCTAAACACCCTCCTCGAAGATCCTGTACGAGCGGCGCGGCTTGCAGATGCGTTGCACCTAAGGGTCATTGAGGAGTTCACTGTTCAGAGGACAGTGGATAAGTATGTGCAACATAATGCGTGTTCACTGTGACGATGCAAATGCGAAGAAATGTTGGAGACCGGCCTCAGGAGCCAGCCTTCACAGCGTTACGCATCGTCATTCGAAGCATGCCTATCAGCCGATGGGCTTGGAGAACGCCCGAAATCTCTCTGGACGAGTTGCTTCTTTTGTACCTTGCCGTTGGGTCCTTTCGGGAGGTGTTCACAGAAAATCACCCTGATGGGTACCATGTACGCTTCCAGGACCGCGGCGGCTGCGGCGCGGATGGATTGGTCAGTCAGGGCGGCGGCGGGGTCTGCGACGACGTAGGCGCAAACCGCTTCACCGAGAATCGGATCCGGGATGCCGATGACGGCCGCTTCAAGGACTCCAGGGATGCGGTGCAGAGCGTTTTCGACCTCGACGGGGCTGACCTTCTCGCCTCGGGTCTTGATGATGTCATCGGTCCGTCCCACGAAGTAGAGATAGCCGTCTGCATCCATCCGGAAGAGGTCGTGGGTGCATAGCACGCGCTCGCCGGGAAGCTTCCCGGGCTTGAGCATCTGCGCGCTCAGATCGGGCCGGTTCCAATAGCCGACCATGACATGGGGTCCCCTTACGTAGAGGGTGCCCGATTGGCCCGGAGGAACGGGCTCGCCGTCGGCGCTGAGCAGAAAGACCTCCGTTCCCGGAATGGCCTTGCCGACCGACCCGGGTTTGGCGTCGATCCGCTCGGGCTCGAGATAGCTCACGCGCTTGCATTCCGTGAGGCCGTACATCTTGTAGATCAGCGCATTCGGAAACATCTCGCGAAGGCCGGTCACGAAGTCATCCGGGAGGGCCGCCGCGGTATTGGTGACCCGCGTGACCGAGGGGAAGGAGAGGGGGGCGCGCCGGTGCGCCGCGAGAAGCGTGGCGAAGATCGTGGGCACACCCGGGAACACGGTGACGCGCTCGTCGCGGATGCGCTCGATCATCTGTCCGAGGAAAGTGAACGAGCGCTCGAGCACCAAGCGAGCGCCCAGGGCGACCGCCATGAGGAGCTGGTAGAGGCCGTAATCGAAGGCCAGCGGCAGCACGCAGAGAATGTTTTCATCCGCACTCAGGCGCAGATACTCGGTGAGGCTCTCCACGGTGAATACCATGGCCTGGTGCGTCTGCATGACGCCCTTGGGTGTCCCGGTGCTGCCTGATGTGTAGATGATGGCGGCAAGATCGAGGGGGATTGCCGGAACCGGCTCCGCAAGCGGTTGTGCGGCCTCCAAAATGCCTTCAAGTGACTCGGCGGGACCTTCAAGTGACTTGGCGGGACCTGGCTCACCGGAGCAAAGCACCGTCGGCAGTACATCGAGTCGATTCAAGGCTTCGCGCCAGCCCGACTCGAGGGAGACCTCGGTGATCAGCGCCCGGGCGCCGCAGTCCTTCAGGATGAACTCGAGCTTGTCCGCCTTGGTCTGCGGATTGACGAGCACGAATACCCCGCCGGCGATCAAGGTGCCGAAGACCGCGACCGCGCAGATCCAGCCGTTCTGCAGGTAAATGGCGACCCGGTCGCCGCGCGTGACGCCGCGGCTGCGCAACGCGCCCCCCAGTCGCTGCGCAGTGTCGAGCAGTTCCCCATAGGTATGGGATTGTCCGTCCGCCAGCAGCACCATCCGGGCACGTCCCTCGGCGAGCCCAATTTGCAACAGGCTGTCATGGAGCAGGCGCCTGGCTCTCGGTGGCTGGACGGTCACGAATCGGCTTCTCCGGGCTTCGGCCGGGGAGCGTGACGTAAATCCTTGAGCATATGCGGCTTGAGCATATACTCATGGGCCAGGGCGTGAAAGAGAAAAGTTCGCATGACATTACGTGCCGAACTCAGGCAGTTCATCCTAGAAAACTATCTGCTGACGCGTGATGATTCCTCGCTGGGCGATGCCGATTCCCTGACCGCTCGGGGTATTCTGGATTCAACCGGCGCACTGGAGCTCGTCATGCATCTCGAGGAACGGTACGGCATCACAGTTCAGGACGAGGAGCTGCACCCCGACAACCTGGACTCGATCGAGAGGATCGCCGCCTTCATCGAGCGCAAGCGTGCCTGAAGGGCGGAGGTAGGCCCCATGTGCGGCATCGCCGGCGCACTGCTCGTGCAGGACAGGGCGGCGCTGCCCGATCCTGCCCGAATGATCGCGACCTTGAGGCACCGCGGTCCGGATGCGACGGGCTTCTTCCGGTCCCCGGTCTGTGTGTTGGGCAGCGCGCGCCTGAGCATCATTGATCTCGAGACCGGCGACCAGCCGCTTACCAACGAGGATGAGAGTCTCTGGACGGTTCTCAATGGGGAGATTTTCAATTTCATCGAGCTGCGGGCCGAGCTCCAAAACCTCGGTCACCGGTTTCGCACCCGCTCGGACACCGAGGTCATCGTGCACGCCTACGAGGAATATGGCGACCGATTCGTCGAGCATCTGTCCGGACAGTTTGCGATCGCCCTGTGGGATGTGAGGCGGCAACGTCTGCTGTTGGCGAGGGACCGCGTCGGCATCCGACCGCTCTTCTACTCGAGAATCGGCGGACGTCTGTTGTTTGCGTCCGAGATCAAAGCCATCCTGGAAGTGGCTCCGGAGGGAGCGGCGCTCGATGAGCGGGGGTTGGCGCAGGTTTTTACGTTCTGGGGCGCTGTGGGGCAGAGAACCGTATTCAAGGGTATCCAGAGCTTGCCGGCCGGACACCTGCTCATCGTGGAGAAGGGCGCGGAGCGGCTCGAGGGTTATTGGGATTGGAGCTTCTCGCAAGCACCGCAACATGGGCATCTGTCCCTCGATGACGCCGCCGAGACCTTGTACACGCTGCTGACGGAGGCTGTCCGGCAGCAGCTGCGCTCCGATGTGCCCGTCGGGGCGTATCTCAGCGGGGGACTGGACTCCTCCGGCATCGCAGCGCTCGCTCGGCAGCGTGTCGGGACGCTGCAGACCTTCTCCATTACCTTCGAAGACGCCGAATTCGACGAGAGCGACTACCAGCGCGAGATGGCGCAATATCTGGGCGTCCGGCACGCCTCGTTCCGGTGCTCGGCCCGGGATATCGGCGAGGTTTTCCCTGACCTGATCGGGCACACGGAGACCCCCGTGATGCGCACCGCGCCCGCGCCGCTCATGCTTCTCGCGCAGCACGTGCACAGCCAGGGCTTCAAGGTAGTGCTCACGGGCGAGGGCGCGGATGAGGTGTTCGGCGGCTATGACCTCTTCAAGGAGGGCAAGATCCGCCGGTTCTGGGCCCGACAGCCACAGTCGGCTTGGCGACAGCTGCTGTTCTCCCGCCTCTACGCCTATCTTGAGCGCTCGCCGGTGGCCAATCGGCACTTCGCGCGCCTGTTCTTCGGTCAGCGGCTGACGGAGCTCGACAACCCCTTCTACGCGCATCTGACACGCTGGAGCACCACCCGGGGCATTGTCAAGTTCCTCTCGCCCGAGCTCAAGGCGAGCCTCTCGGACGCTCAGCCGGAAGAGGAGCTCAAAGCGCTGCTTCCCGCCGAGTTCGGGACTTGGAACGCCCTCGGCCGGGATCAGTACATCGAGGTCAAGACGCTGCTGGAGGGTTATTTGCTGTCGTCCCAGGGCGACAGGGTCTCCATGGCCCATTCGGTGGAAGGTCGGGTGCCGTATCTGGATCACCGGGTGATCGAGTTCGCCAACGGCTTGAGTCCCCGGTACAAGCTGCGCGGGTTGCACGAGAAGGTGCTGCTGCGGCGCGCGCTGCGCGAAGTGCTGCCCGAGGCCATATTGAACCGAGTGAAGCAGCCTTATCGCGCGCCGGACAGCCGTTGTTTCTTTCACGATGGCAGGCCTTTGCCGTACGTTGAGGAGCTGATGAGTGCCTCCAATGTGCGACACGCCGGATACTTTCATCCCGAGGCCGTCGAGCGATTGCTCCAGAAATGCGGCAGCGGCCGCGCGCTCGGGGCTGGAGACAACATGGCCTTCGTCGGAGTACTCTCGACTCTGCTGCTGCACGAGCAGTTCCTCGGGAGGCGGACGGCGCGCGTGTCGCCGACCGACGCATGATGCAGGATCGAAGCGACACATTCGATTGGAGCGTCCTCGACATCGATGCAGGCTCCGAGGTCGAGCGCATCAGCGCCGGCATACGTGAGCGCACCGCCGAGGTACTGCACAGGCGAGGCGCCGTGGTGGCGATCTCCGGTGGGGTCGACAGCGCAGTTTGCGCCGCGCTTGCGGTTCGCGCCTTCGGGCCCGAGCGGGTCCTGGCGCTCATCCTTCCCGAGTACGATTCCTCGCCCGAGAGCGCTGTGCGCGCCCGGGCCCTTGCCGCCCATCTTGGCATCACGCCGCTAGAGCAGGACATTGGCCCGACCCTCGCGGCGATCGGTTGTTATCGGTCCCGGGACGAGGCGGTGCGACGCCTTCTGCCCGACTATGGGGTGGGCTGGCGGATGAAAATCGCGGTCTCAGGAGGCCTCGAGGGGAGGATCAACCACTTCAGGCTGGTCGCGCAATCTCCCGATGGTGTCCAACACGATGCGCGGCTCGCCCTGCGGGAGTATCTGCAGATCGTGGCCGCCACCAGCTACAAGCAGCGGGTGCGCAAAACCATCGAATACTTTCACGCGGATCGGCTCAATTATGCGGTGCTCGGCACGCCGAACCGCCTGGAGTACGACCAGGGTTTTTTCGTCAAGAACGGGGATGGCGCGGCGGACATCAAGCCGATCGCGCACCTGTACAAGTCGCAGGTGTACGCCATCGCGGCTTATCTAGAACTTCCCGCGGAAGTCGCCACCGCACCGCCGACCACGGATACGTACAGCCTGTCCCAGGGTCAGGATGAGTTCTACTTTGCGCTGCCCTACCGACAGATGGACCTGGCGCTGTGGGCCCTGAATCGTGGAATCGCGCCCGAGTACCTGGCGCGGGCGCTCGGGATCACGCCCGAGAGGGCCGGTCACGTCTACGACGATATTCGCGCCAAGCGGCGCGCGACGCACTACCTGCACAGACGGCCATTACTGCTGGGTGCCGTGCCGGAGATCGATGGCACCTGACAGATGGGTGCTCTGTGGAACCGATCGGCCAGGTCTGCGCGAGATCAGCGGGTCCGATCCTCCAAGTAACCCGAATCCTCCCGTACTTTGCGGATTGCGAGGTTGAGCAGCATGCGCTCGGCCGCCGGCAGCGCTTCCCGCTCCGCTTTGGCGGTTGATTGACCGACTCCGGAGGCCTGACCGGATGTGCGGATGCGTCGCATTTCCGATGACCTCGGTACGGGCCAGCCGAGATAGGTCTGCAGGCGCTCGACGGTGGCCCCATCGTCCAGATCTTCATACCGGATGAGGAACGCGCCGACGCGCTCGTGTCCCTCGAGAAATCCCCGGGTCATCTGCGCCCAGTGTCGACCGAACTGATAAGGAGTGGTGACGAAGCGGGGCCAGATGAGCGACCAGGTCAACCCCACGTCACGATAGGATCGGTACGCATCGTGCGGGTGGCGATAGAGCAGCACGATCTTGCACTTCGGAAAGAGGACGCGAAAATACGCCGCGTGATCGATGGTCAAGGCCACTTCCTTGAATCCCCAGTTCCTGCGTCCGGCTTGTGAGGCGGGCTCGGCGAACAGGTGGCGATAAAAGCTGCGATGGGCATCGAACAGACGCTCCACATCCGGATAGAGATTCGCCGCCCAGGTGTCTGAAATGTTGCTCGTGTTCTTTTTGGACAGGAAGAAGGAGTCGGGCGGCCAATCGGGCGTGAAGCATCGGAAATGATTGGCGAGATTATCGTGGAGGTTCGCGTGCGCGAAGGGCTCTCCCCACATCAGGATGTCCTGGTTGTGCTCCATGAGCATCCGCTGCAGCAGGGTGGAGCCGGAGCGCCATCCGGCAGAGAATAGAAACACGGGCTGTTCGTCGGATGAATCTGCCGTGCTGGACAGTCTGGTCGAGGCGTCTCGCAGCCGGGCGGGCAGATCCGAATAGAGGCGTTCGCCCTGCGCCGACAAGTCCCAGGTGTGCCTTGGCCCTAGCAGGGCTCTGACGGTGTCGCGCAGGAAACGCTCGCACGCTTTGAGCATGTATAAAAGTCTCTGGATGATCCACTCACAATCTTCCATCCACCTCCGCCGCCGGAAACACGTGCTTGATGTCGTAGAGCACGTGATTCCTGCGGCAGAGCTTGTGTATCTGCGCCGCGCCGAGCTCGCGGAACTCCTGGTGCGCCACGGCGACGATCGCCGCATCGTAGCCGTTTTTCTTCAGCGAGCGCGTGAGGCGCAGTCCGTACTCGTGCCGGCAGTCGTTCGGATCCGCCCAGGGGTCGTGCACATCGACCCGGGCGCCGTACTTCTCGAGCTCGCGCACCACGTCGACGACCTTGGAGTTGCGGATGTCGGGGCAGTTTTCCTTGAAGGTGATGCCGAGCACGAGGATGCGCGCGCCGTTCACCTGGATGCGCTTTTTGGTCATGAGCTTGACGATCTCGCCCGCGACATGCATCGGCATGTGGTCATTGAGCCGCCGGCCGGCGAGGATCATCTCCGGGTGGTAGCCGATCTCCTGCGCCTTGTGCGTCAGGTAGTAGGGATCCACCCCGATGCAGTGCCCGCCGACGAGCCCGGGCCGGAAGGGCAGGAAGTTCCACTTGGAGCCTGCGGCCTGCAGCACCTCCTCGGTGTCGATGCCGAGGCGGGCGAAGATCAAGGCCAACTCGTTGATGAGCGCGATATTGACGTCGCGCTGGGTGTTCTCGATGACCTTGGCGGCTTCGGCCACCTTGATGCTGGAGGCCTGGTGCGTGCCGGCGGTGACGATCGAGCGGTACAGGGCGTCGACGAATTCCGCGGCTTCCGGCGTCGATCCGGAGGTGACCTTCTTGATGGTGGGCAGGCGGTGCGCCTTGTCGCCGGGATTGATGCGCTCGGGGCTGTAGCCGACGAAGAAGTGCTGGTTGAAGGTCAGGCCCGATTCCTTCTCCAGGATGGGGACACAGACTTCCTCGGTGCAGCCCGGATACACGGTCGACTCGTAGACCACCACATCGCCCTTTTTCAGGACTCTGCCGACGCTGGTGCTGGCGCCGATGAGCGGGCTGAGATCGGGCCGCTTGTAGGTGTCGATCGGCGTCGGCACCGTGACGATGTAGACCCGGCAGGGCTTCAGATCCGCCAGTTCCGCGCTGAACGAGAGCCGCGCGGCCGAGGCGAGCTCCTGCGGATCCACCTCCAGGGTGTCGTCGCGTCCGGCTTTCAGCTCCTCGATCCGGGCGGTCTTGACGTCGAATCCCACGGTCTCGAAATGCTTGCCGAACTCCACCGCGAGCGGCAGGCCGACGTAACCGAGACCCACGACACCGATCCGGCACTTCCGCAGTTTCAGCATGCGATATTCTCCCTTGGAATTGAGATTCCAGGCTGTCGAGACTGGAAAATCAACATAGCATAGCGGCTCGTGCCGCCGCCCGCTGTGGCGGCGCGCAAGTCTGTGCGCTGCACCCGAGTGTGGGGCACGGCTCGTCCTCTGTTGCACGGCAGGGGATTCATGGAAGGGACGTGGTGCTCGCAAGGTGTCCGGAAAAGGGAACAGATTGCGGTCGGGCAGGTGAGCGGCAGTCGGGCACGAGGTGCGAACCGTGACCTCCCGCACAGCGCCGCCCGCCGTTCATTTTACATTTAACGCTCAGCCGGTAGACTTCGCGCCCTGCACGGCGCGCCCGGCCGGGTCTCGCCCGGCATGGCTTGCAGGGGCCGCCGCTCGGCCGCAACCCAGGACAGGGGGGAGCTTTGCGCATCCGCGTCTTCGGACATTACCTCTATGCCTCGATGGTGGCGCTGGCGCTCATCGATGCGCGTGTGTTCTTCGGCGCGATGTATGCGGCGGTGCTGGTGCGCTTCCACGGCTCGGTCGACTGGCTGGGGTCCGATCCCAGTAAGGTCGGGGTGCTCTGGCCGCGGGCGCTCGCCTTCAGCGCCGTCACGGTGACCTGCCTCCTCGCCTTTGGCCTCTACAGTGCCCGCCAGCGGGCGAGGCTGTTCGGGATTGCGCTGCGCATGGTGCTCGCGGTGCTGATCGCCTTCGCGGTGACCTCGGCGCTGTTCTACCTGGTGCCCACGCTCTGGATCGGCCGCGGCGTGGTGGGCCTGGCCGCCCTGGGCGCGTTTCTGGGCATGGTCGTGTCGCGCTCGGTGTTCTCCCGGGTGGTGGACGAAGAGCTCCTGAAACGCCGTGTATTGATTTATGGGGCCGGTCGCTCGGCGGCGACGATTGCCGAGCTGCGCCGGCGCTCGGACCGGCGGGGCTTTCACGTGGTGGGCTTCGTGCCCGCCCCGGGCGAGGCGCTCGCGGTCGAGGGGCCGCGGCTGCTCGAGACCCCGCCCTCCCTGGTGCAGCTGTGCGAGCGGCTCGATGTGGCCGAGGTGGTGGTCGCCATGGACGACCGGCGGCGGGGCTTTCCGATCTCCGAGCTGCTCAACTGCCGCCTGGCCGGGGTCGATGTCACCGAGCAGCTGACCTTCCTCGAGCGTGAGACCGGCCGGGTGCGCCTCGACATCCTCAATCCCGCCTGGCTGATCTTCGGGGAGGGCTTCCGGCGCGATCCGCTGCGCCGGCTCACCGCGCGGCTGCTCGATCTCGCCGCGGCGCTCGGGGTGCTCGTGATCGCCTGGCCGTTCATGCTGCTCACGGCGCTCGCCATCAAGCTCGAGGAGGGCGTCCGGGCGCCGGTGCTGTACCGGCAGCGCCGGGTGGGGCTGCTCGGTGAGCCGTTCGAGCTGCTGAAGTTCCGCAGCATGCGCACCGATGCGGAATCCGATGGCCAGGCGCAGTGGGCGCGCCAGGCCGATCCGCGCGTCACCCGGGTGGGGGCCTTCATCCGCAAGGTGCGCCTCGATGAGCTGCCGCAGCTGCTCAACGTGCTGCGCGGGCAGATGAGCTTCGTCGGTCCGCGTCCGGAGCGTCCGGAGTTCGTCGCGGAGCTCGCCGAGCGCATTCCGTACTACGTCGAGCGGCACTCGGTGAAGCCGGGCCTCACGGGCTGGGCGCAGCTGTGTTATCCGTACGGGTCTTCGGAGAAGGATGCGCTCGAGAAGCTGCAGTACGACCTGTACTACGTCAAGAACAACACGCTGCTGTTCGACCTCGCGATCCTGGTGCAGACCGCGGAAGTGGTGTTTCTGGGGAAGGGGGCGCGCTGAGCGCGCGCCCGCCGCTTACTGCGCGGTGCCGCCCGGATCCTGAGGCGTCTTGACGCGCGTCTTCCACACCTCGAACGGATCCCAGGCGTGCGAGCGCTGCGGCAGCATCCGCTGCCGGCTCGGGTCCGTGAGCGCTTCCGGGGATCCCGTGCGGCCCGTCACGGGGCTCTGGGTGGGCCGGTTGCGTTTGGCTTTCATCCGTTGTGATCCTCCATCCCGATGTCACGTGCTTGCCCGGCGGTCACCGGGGTACCGCCGTCCCCCGGGTGCATCCGCATTGCGGCCGGCGGGGGACGTGAAGTTTAACCTATTAAGTTGTCGCGTCGACGTCCAATCGACAGTGATTGTATAACGGGGTTCCGTGACAGGTGGATGACGGCCCCAACCTGTCGCCGCAGCGCGAAACTCGCGGCGATCTGTGGTGTTTTTGTCATAAGCCGGCAGCTTCGCGTGATCCGCGTCACATTCTTCTGACCGGGGCCAAGGGTGCAGTGAGCCGCGCGCGCCGTCTGTGATCTGCGTCACAGATTGCGCGCGCGGCCGGGAAGCTCGCCGCGGTCGGCCCCGCGCCGGCGCTAGCGTTGTTTGAATTCTTCCGCGGTCAGCTGGTGGCGCGAGAGCAGCTTGTAGAAGTCCGTGCGGTTGCGCTTGGCGAGCCGCGCGGCCTGCGTGACGTTGCCGCCGGTGATCTGCAGGATCTGGGAGAGGTAGCTGCGCGTGAACTCGTCGCGCGCCTCGTCGAAGGACGGCAGGTGCCCGGCGGTGCCGCCGAGGGACTGCTGCACGAGCTCCACCGGGATGATGGGGGTCTGCGACAGCGCGACGTTCTGGCGCACCACGTTCTGCAGCTGGCGGATGTTGCCCGGCCAGTCGGCGGTGGCGAGCAGCTCGACCGCCTCGGGGGCGTAGATCTTGCGCGTGCCGGTCTCCTCGGCGAGCTGCGCCAGGAAGTGCGCCACGAGCAGCGGGATGTCCTCGCGGCGGCGGTTGAGCGAGGGCATCTCGATGTGCACCACGTTCAGCCGGTAGTACAGGTCCTCGCGGAAGCGCCCCTGGGCGAGCAGCTCGTGCAGGTCGTGGTGGGTGGCGGAGATCACCCGCACGTTCACCGGCACGGCCTCGGTGCCGCCGACCGGGCGCACGAGGCTCTCCTGCAGCACCCGCAGCAGTTTCACCTGCAGCCGCAGCGGCATGTCGCCGATCTCATCGAGCATCAGCGTGCCGCCGTCGGCGGCCCGGAACAGGCCCTCGTGGGCGCTCGTGGCCCCCGTGAAGGCGCCTTTCTCGTGCCCGAACAGCTCGGATTCCAGCAGGTTCTCGGCCATCGCCCCGCAGTTGATGGCGACGAAGGGCTGGCCGCGGCGCGGGCTGGCGAGGTGGATGGCGCGGGCGAGCAGCTCCTTGCCGGTGCCGCTTTCCCCGGTGATGAGCACGCGCGCATCGGTGCCGGCCACCATGTGCGCCTGGGCGAGCTTTTCCTCCATGACGGCCGCGCGGGTGATGATCCCGGCGCGCCAGTCCTCGTCGCTCGCCCCGAAGCCCGAGATGCGCAGCGCCTTCTGCACCTGGTCGAGCAGCTCCTGCTTGTCGACGGGCTTGGTGAGGAAGCCGAAGGCGCCCATCTGGGTTGCCTGCACCGCATCGGGGATGGTGCCGTGGGCGGTGAGCAGGATGACCTTCAGGCCCGGCCAGCGCACCTGCAGCTCCTTCAGCAGCGCGATGCCGTCCATCGGCTCCATGCGCAGGTCGGTGATCACGAGGTCGGGGCGGAAGCGCCCGGCGGCGTTGAGCGCCTGCGGGCCGCTCTCGACGGCCTCCACGTCGTAGCTCTCCGCGCGCAGGCGGATGGTGAGCAGCCGCAGCAGTCCCGGGTCGTCGTCGACGACGAGGATGCGGGCCTTGCGCCGGCCGGCGTTCGTCACGGTGGGTTTGCGCGATTCGGTGGGCAGGGCGTTGGCGAGTGAGCTCATTACGGGGGTCCCTCGGTGCCGAGTTTGCCCTCGTTCATGGACTTCTCGATGTTGGTGATGGCGGCGAGCTTGGCCCGCGCCTCATCGAGTTGCGCCCGGAGCGAGGCGTTGTGTTGCGCGGCGCTGCGCAGCCGGTGCTCGAAATCGCTCGCCTGCTGCGCGCCCGTCTGGCGAAGAGTGCGGATTTCCGTGTGCAGGGTCAATTGTCGCGTAATGAGGACAAGGGCGAGCCGCGCCAGGTTGCGCTCGCCGCTCTCGAGCGGCGGGTGCGGATCGGAGAGCAGGCCCTGCAGCAGCCCCTG
>JAKAFQ010000188.1:4870-7578 GCA_021817875.1 Pseudomonadota bacterium | reverse complement strand
CGCCCGGCCGGGGATGTCCGCCGGGTCCGACATCATGTACTGGTCGTAGACGCAGATGAGGACGTCGAGAACGCAACCGTTTGTCATTTAATCAAGAGTCATCTGTTGAGTCGGCCATAGCGACCGCCGGGATACGGCGCGACGCATCCCTGCAGCTCCAGGATCAGCAACATCGAGGCGATTGACTCGCCCGACAGGCCTGAGCGCGCTACCAGGGTATCGAGGGTCACGGGTTCAAAACCGAGCGCATCTAACAGCATTTCATAATCCTTGTCCAATCCGGCGGCTGCCGAAGGACTGGGTGGATCTGGAATAAGCGAATGATTTTGAAGCGAAAAGTCGAGCTCCGACAGGATCTCGGCAGGCGTTTCGACAAGGTGCGCTCCGTCACGAATCAACCCGTGGCAGCCGCGCGACAGCGGACTGCGGATCGATCCGGGGATCGCAAACACCTCGCGTCCCTGCTCGCCGGCGCATCGCGCGGTGATCAGAGAGCCGCTGTCGGATGCGGCTTCCACGACCAGTGTGCCGAGTGAGAGGCCGCTGATGATCCGGTTGCGGCGCGGAAAGTTCTGCCGTTGCGGCCGCGTGCCCGGCGGGAATTCCGAGACCAGCGCCCCCGACGCGCAGATCCGCCGCGCGAGGCCGGCGTTCTCCGCGGGGTAGATGCGGTCGAGACCGCTGCCCAGCACCGCGACAGTCGTGCCCGGCGCCCCGAGGGCTCCTTCGTGGCTGACCGCATCGATGCCGACCGCGAGGCCGCTGGTGATGGTGAGGCCGCTGCGCGCCAGGGAGGCTGCGAACTCCCGCGCGATGCCGCGGCCCGCGGGCGTGGGGCTGCGCGAGCCGACCATGGCGAGCTGCGGGCTCCTCAGCGCCTGCAGGTCGCCGAGTACGTACAGCACCGGTGGAGCCCCCCGTGTTGCCGCCAGTTGGAACGGGTAGGCCGCCTCGATGCACAGCAGCACGTGCGCCCCGCTCGCCGCGCACCAATCGAGATCGGCGCGCGGTGCCGTCCGCCCGGGTCCCGCGAGATATCGGCGTGCGGCCGCCGGCAGATCGGTGCGAGCGATGATCGTCGGATCGCACAGCCGATCGGGATCGCCGCCCGCCTCGGCGGCGAGCGCCCGCACGTGCTCGGCGGTCAGCCCTGGGGCATGCGCGAGCCTGTGGCGTACGGAGGCTTCGGTCCGCGAGGTCATGCCCGTGAGGGTATTGCGGCGGACGCCGGAAAGGTCCCCCGGATTTGCGGTGCGAACCGCCAGAAATGCGCCGCCTTTTGCTACTGTTCGCCGCATGAAGTATCGCCACTCCCGCCACGCCGGCAATTTCGCAGACGTGCACAAACACGTGACGCTGCTGGCGCTGATCGCGGCGCTCGAGCGCAAGGACAAGGGCTTTCTGTACCTGGAGACTCACTCCGGCCGCGGGCGCTATGATCTGGCCGATTCTGCCGCGGAGGCCTCCGCCGGCATACTGCGGCTGCAGGGCGCCGCCTGTGCCGCCGGGGAACTGCGCCATTACCTGGATCGCGTGGCGCAGCTGCGGCGCGAATCCGGCGCGGCGCGCCTCTATCCCGGCTCTCCCTGGCTCGCCGCAAACGAACTCAGGGCCCAGGATCGCGCGGTGTTCACCGAATGGCAGCCGGCCGAGGCGCGGGCGTTGGAGAAGTCATTGGCGGCGAGCGGCGCGCGCGCGCGCATCCAGGTGGATACCGGGGACGGCTTCGAGCGGTTGCGGGCGGCGCTGCCGCCGCGCGAGCGGCGAGGCCTCGTGTTCATCGATCCGCCCTACGAAGACACCCGAGGTGACTTCGATCGCTCGCGTGCAGCCGTCTCCGAGGTGCTGCGCCGCTTCCCGACGGGTGTACTCGCCATCTGGTACCCGATCAAGGATGAGCGCGCCACCGCCGCCTGGCAGGCGGGTCTCGCCCGGGAAGTCGACCGGGAAACGCTGCTCGCCGAATTGTGGCTCTACCCGCGCGATTCGCGCGCGGCCCTCAATGGCTCGGGCATGCTCATCGTCAATCCTCCCTACCGGCTGGAGGAAACCATGGGATCGTGGTTGGCGGAGCTGTACCGTCACCTGGATGCCGGACACGGCGGCGGCACGCGGATCGGTCACCTGCCGGTGTCTGGGGGGAACCCCTGACCGGCCCCTGCCGCACAGGGCCCCGGGCCTCGTCGGCCGCTGTGGGGCGGGGCCTCACGGCCTGCGAAGCTGCCGAGTGACAGGACAGCCCCGAGAGCGCAGAATCGAGCGCATGGAAGCGGCAGTGGATCAGTACGCCGTGGTGGGTCACCCGGTCGCCCACAGCCTTTCTCCCTTCATACACTCGCTGTTCGCGCGCCAGACGGCTCAGGCGATGAGCTACCGCCTGATGGATGTCGCGCCCGAGGAATTTACCCGGCGCGTCGCCGGCTTCTTCGCCGAGGGCGGCCGGGGCCTCAACATCACCCTGCCGCACAAGGCCCGCGCGCTGCGGCTCGCCAACGAGCTGACCGATCGGGCCAGGCAGGCCGGCGCCGTCAACACACTGGCGGCGCGCCGGGACGGGACCCTGCTCGGTGACAACACCGACGGGGCGGGGCTGGTGCAGGACCTGACTCAGAATCTGCGCTGGTCGCTCGCGGGCCGGCGGATTGTGCTGCTCGGCGCCGGTGGCGCGGCCCGGGGAGTGCTGGCGCCGCTGCTTGCGCTGCAGCCGG
>JAKAFQ010000188.1:0-4860 GCA_021817875.1 Pseudomonadota bacterium | reverse complement strand
GGAGATCATCGTGATCGCCAACCGCACGGCCGGCCGGGCCGAGGCGCTCGCTGCGGCGTTCGCAGCGCTCGGCAAGGTCCGCGGCGCGGGCTTCGGCCAGATCGGCCGGGACGCATTCGAGGTGGTGATCAACGCCACCTCGGCGAGTCTCACCGGGGAGTTGCCCCAGGTGCCGCAGTCGGTTTTCGGGCCGGAGACGCTTGCTTATGACATGGCCTACGGCAAGGGCGATACGGCGTTCGTCCGCTGGGCGCGTGGTCTCGGTTGCGCGCTGGCCGTGCCGGGCTGGGGCATGCTCGTGGAGCAGGCGGCGGAGTCGTTCCGGCTGTGGCGCGGCGTGCGGCCGCTGACCGCGCCGGTGCTGGCGGCGCTGACCCTGCCGGTTGCTGCGGCTGACCGGCGCTGCGCGGGGCCCCATCCCTGATGCGCACTGCCCGCCCGCATGGCGTCGCCGACATGACGGTGGGGCCGGAACGCTCCCGCGTGCGACGGCGTGTCTCGAGAGGTCGCAAATGCGCAGGTTGGCCAGCGCCCGGCACGGGTCGCCGGTCCATCAGGGATTGTGGACCACATCCCCCACGCTGAGCGTGTTGGTGGCCGCCACCACGAGCGCGAACGACAGATGGCGGTAGGTCTTGAAAATCAACAGGGTGCCGGCGCGTTCGGCCGGCAGTCGCACCCGCGGCGCGAAATCCGAGCCCAGACCACCCAGGGAATGGAACAGCCAGGCGAACGAACCGTGCGTGTCGCGGACGGTGCCTTCGGCATGGTCGGCCGCAAGCACATCGCCGGGAGCGAGCCCCGCGCGCGTGCCGCGGTCGAGTACCACGATGTCGTATTGACCGGCCAGGTCCTGATGTCCCGTGCCTCCAAGCACCCAGATGATCTGGCCATGGATCGGGCGTGACGGCGCCCGAGGTTCGAGGGTCATCGGGGCACGGGTGTCGCCGGCGATCAGGCGGTCGCCCGCGAAGGTCTCACGGGCGGCGTCGGTGAGCACGGCCGTGGCCGGATTGCCCGGCGCGCGCACCAGCGCGGTTGCCGTGTAGGTGCCCAGATAACCCAGTGTCCGTCCGAACAGCCCGTCCGGCTCGCTCAGTTTGTGGCCGACGTGAATGACGCTGTAACGGGCGCGTGCATGGCGGCCGAGGTCGCTGACGTAGACCACCGATCCGGAGCCGCCGATCTGCTGCTCGCTGCGAAATGCGATGACATGCGGTGCGCGGCGTATCTGCCCCGCCGTGAGCACCGTGGGTCGCGCCAGGAAGGCCGCGATCGCGGCGTAGGGGATGGTGGGGATGGGGGCGGTCAGCGGCGTGCTGCGCAGGCGCGGTTGCAGTCGCAGGGTGGTTCCCTGAGTCGCGGCGAGCGACCGCCGCAGCGGACTGGCGTGCAGCAGGCGCACCTGCGGCCGCCCATTGCGGCCATAGGCGAGTGCCAGCACATCCCCGGGATAGATCAGGTGGGGATTGTGGATCCGGGGGTTGAGGTACCAGACCTCGGGCCAGTCCCAGGGGTCACGGAGGAATTTGGACGCGATTGCCCACAGCGTGTCGCCTCGCTTGACCGTATAGGTCATGGGGGCCGTGGCGCTGACCGCCGGCATGGGGGCTGGCGCGGCCGAGCCTGCCGGGGCAAATTGCTGGGCCCGTGCTGCCTGGATGGCCGCCTGGGTGGCCGTGAGGTTCTCGCCCGCGGGCGCGACACCCGCTGGCTGCGCCACCGTACTGGGCGCAGGGGCGCTTTGCCGCTGTGCCCCGTGCAGCGATGAACAGGCGGCCAGTATGGCCGATACCCCGCCTACGATCAGCAGGCGGACCCCCGGAATCTGTTTCGAGACCATGGTCCCGTATAATGGCACGCGAAGAGCCCGTGTACGCCGATTTCATGTCAAGCTGTGCATCCGGTCACGGGGCCGCGCGGGCGGGCCCCACCCTTTGGGGCGCCGGAACCCCCTGACCCTCACCCGACTCGAATCCTCATGGCCCTCAGAACGATCCTGGAGTTCCCTGACCCGCGCCTTCGCACGCGTGCCCGACCCGTCACCCGGTTCGATGCCGCCCTGCACCGTCTGATCGGCGACATGCTCGAGACGATGTACGCGGCGCCGGGCATCGGCCTCGCTGCCACCCAGATAGACGTGCATCAGCGGCTGATCGTCATCGACGTCTCGGAGACGCACGATCAGCCCCTGGTGCTGCTCAACCCGGAAGTCCTTGCTCGCGAAGGGGAAGCCACGACGGAAGAAGGCTGCCTCTCGGTGCCCGGCATTTTTGACGAGGTCAAACGGGCCACCCGTATCCGCGTGCGCGCCCAGGACCGGATGGGAGAGGTGTTCGAGCGCGATTGCGACGGGCTGCTTGCGGTCTGCGTCCAGCACGAGATGGATCATCTCGAGGGCAAACTGTTCGTCGACTATCTCTCGGGGCTGAAGCGCGAGCGTATCCGTAAGAAGCTGGACAAAGAACGCAGGGCTCGGCGCGCACCCGCCGAAGTACATCGCGCGCTGTGAGCCGGGAAAACCGGTGACCGATTCGCCTTCGCTCCGCGTCGCCTTTGCCGGCACGCCGCAGTTCGCACTGCCGGTGCTGCTCGCACTGCTGCACTCGCAGCATCGGGTGGTGGGGGTGCTGACCCAGCCGGATCGGCCCAGGGGCCGGGGCCGGCATCTGGCCCCCTCGCCCGTGAAGCTGGCGGCACAGCTCCAGGTTCCTGTGGCACAGCCTGCCACGCTCAAGACCCCGGCTGATTGGGCTCCGCTCGTCGACTGGGGTCCGGACGTGCTCGTAGTGGTTGCCTATGGCCTGCTTCTGCCGCAGCCGGTGCTGGATCTGCCACCGCTAGGCTGTCTCAACGTCCATGCCTCCCTGCTGCCGCGCTGGCGGGGTGCGGCACCGATCGAGCGCGCCCTGCTCGCCGGAGACGCCGAGACCGGCCTGACCATCATGCGCATGGAGGCCGGCCTCGACACCGGGCCGATCCTGCTGCAGCGGCACGTGGCCATCGATGCGGGCGACAGCGGTGGCAGCCTGCGGGACCGGCTCGCCGATCTCTCGGGCCCGCTGCTGCTCGAAGCCCTGGACGGGCTGTCGAAGGGCACGCTGGTGGCACGACCCCAGCCGACCGAGGGGGTGACCTATGCCCGCAAGCTCGAGAAGCACGAGGCGCTGATCGATTGGCGGCGGCCGGCAGCCGAGATCGAGCGGCAGATCCGGGCCCTGCAGCCCTGGGCGGTCGCCGAGACGGTGCGGATCGATCCCGAGACCGGCGCCGATGAGCGTCTGATGGTGCATGCCGCACGCCTGGCACCGTCGGATGCGCACACCGCGACGCGAGTCCCGCCGGGCCGTATTCTCCAGGTGAGCGGCAACCATCGCGACGGCTACATCCGGGTGCAGTGCGGCATCGGATCATTGGATCTGCTGGCGCTGCAGCGCCCGGGCGGCTCGCGCCAGGGCGCCGGCATGTTTGCCAGCGGCCATCGGCGGCTGTCGGCGCAGATGTCTTTGGGCCGCGGACATTGACCCGCGCCCGCCCCGGACAGGCCGCCGCGGCGCTCGCGGAAGCCTCCCAGGCCGTCGGCGCGATCCTTTCCGGTCGGAGCGCGGACGACGCGCTGTCGGCATTCGAGGCGAGTCCGCATCGCTCGGCGGTACGCGCCATCACGCTCGGCACCGTCCGCTGGTATCTGCGCCTGAAACCGGCCGTGGAGCGTCTCGTGGCGCGACCTCAGGCACTCTCGCCGCTGGTGAGGTCCCTGTTGGTCGTCGCGGCTCATCAGATCGAGTACTCGCGCAACGCTCCACAGCTGACGGTGCACGCGGCGGTCGACGCGGTGAGGATTTTGCGGCACGGGCACGCCGGTGCCCTGGTGAACGCCGTCCTGCGCAGGCTGGTCGCGGAACAGCGTGACATCTTCTCAAAGGTGGACCAGGAACCGTCGCGGCGCACCGCACATCCGCGCTGGCTGACCGATGCCCTGCGCGGCGCATGGCCGTTGCAGGCCATGCCGCTTCTCGAGGCGAACAACGTCCATCCGCCCATGACGTTGAGGGTCAACCGGATGCGCCGGACCCCCGGGGACTATCTTGCCGAGCTGGCTGCAGCCGGCGTGAGCGGCCGCCTGGTTGATTGGGGCGCCGGCTATGCACAACCGCCTGCCGTGGTGCTGGATCGGCCGGTCCCCCTCACGGCATTGCCGGGGTTTCGCGAGGGAGGCATCTCGGTCCAGGACGCGGGCGCGCAGCTCGCCGCCGGCTTGCTCGGTGCGCTGCCCGGCATGCGAGTGCTCGATGCCTGCGCTGCGCCCGGCGGCAAGGCGGCGCACTTGCTCGAGCTGACCGGCGGATCGGTCGATCTCTGCGCCGTGGACATCGACGCTGCACGGCTCGAGCGGGTGCGCGAGAATCTCGTTCGACTGGGCCTGAGTGCGCAGCTGGCGGCGGCCGATGTGCGCGTGCCGGCGGCTTTCTGGGACGGCAGACCCTTCGAGCGCATCCTGGTCGACGCGCCCTGCTCGGGAACGGGCGTCATCCGGCGGCACCCGGACATCAAGCTGCTCAGACGGCCGCAGGACATTCCCGTCTTCGGCCAGACCCAGCTCGAGATTCTGCAGTCCGCATTCCGGATGCTGGCGCCGGGCGGGCGGATGCTGTACTCGACCTGCTCGGTGCTGCCGCCCGAGAACGAGGCTGTGATCGAGCGATTCCTGGCGCTCGAGCCACACGCCCGGGCCGTCCCCATTGCGGCCGGGCAGCTCGCCCCGGGCGTGTTGAGCTGCCGGTGGGGCGCGCAGCTGTTCTGCGGGGGTGCAGCGGAGACCGATGGGTTCTATTATGCATGTCTCGAAAAGACAACGTC
>JAKAFQ010000187.1 GCA_021817875.1 Pseudomonadota bacterium | reverse complement strand
TTCCGTGCCGATCGTCGTCGGCGAGATCATGGCCCTGAGCCTGCACCTCGGGGTGTTTTTCCCCGGCGGCATCGTCGATGCCGCCTGGATGATGTTTCTGATGGCGGGAATCGCCATCTTCGTCGGTATCAGCCAGCTGAACTTCACGATCGCTCTGGTCGGACAATCGCTGCGCGATCCGCTCACCGGGTGTTATTCGCGCGGCAGCGTCTCGGAAATGCTCGATCTGCATTTCAAGGTCTGCGCGCGGGTCGACTCGCCGCTGGCGGTGGCCTTTCTCGACCTGGATCGCTTCAAGGCCATCAACGACACGTTCGGCCATGATGCCGGAGACCGCGTGCTCGTCGCCGCAGCGCGCGCCATCCAGGCGGCGCTGCGCGGCACCCAGTGCGTGGGGCGCTGGGGCGGGGAGGAATTCATCGTCATCTTTCCGGGCGAGACCGCCGCCGAAGCGATCGACAGCATCGAACGGCTGCGGCGCGCCGGTCTCGGCCAGAGCCCGGACGGCCGCCCGGTCACGGTCAGCGTGGGGGTCGCGGAGCGGATCACGGACCGCTGCGGCGCCTGGCCCTCGCTGGTGCGCGTTGCCGATCAGCGGATGTACGCGGCCAAGAGCGCCGGGCGCGATTGCCTGGCGGGGCCCGAGGACGACGAGAGCACGGACTCCGGCAGCCCCGTCCTCGCTTGGGACCGCGTGATCGCATAGCGGCCCCGCGCGGCAGTCGGGCCACGCCTCGCTCCGCGCCCTGACCGACGCCGCTCGCCGCGTTCCGTTCGGGACTGCATCGCGTCTCAAGCTTGAGACACCACATGTCTCCGATCCTGAGCTGCGCACTGCGCCTGGCGGGCTCGGGGCCCTGCGCAAGGCCGAATCCGGCCGCTGAGTCAACGCTCAGGACTGCAGCGAGCCCCTGCGGGAGCATCCGGCATGCGCAGCGTCTCGCCCCGGCATCTGCCAGCGGTGCGGGCACCGTATCCGGGACCGCGGATCGGCGATCACGAACCCGCGGCCGGCAAGCCGCGCTTGCCGGGGGTGCTCAGGATGCCCTCATCAAATAGCGCTACCCGGTCACAGTTTCCGGCTCGGCTTCGGCCCAGGGACCGACCTGCGATTATACTATGTCTAAAGGATGTCTAAAGGCGCCTTTCCGCCTGAGGTGGGAAGTGCCGGTGACCGGCGCAGGGCGATCGAGTCGAACCCAGATGACCGCCGGCTGGGACAGCCAAGCCAAGCGAAGTGACCGATAGCGCGAAAGCACCACAGAGCTCGGTTCGCGAACTTCTGGATTCCATGGAAGACGCGGGCCTGGTGGTCGATGCGGCCGGCACCATCGTGTTCGCCAACGCCGGCGCCTGCCGGATGCTCGGCTACTCACCCGGGGAATTGCCGGGCAAGCCCGTCGAAGAGCTGATACCGCAGGGGCTGCGACGCAGTCACGCCGTTCACCGCTCGGAGTACTTCGACCGTCCGAGGCCGCGCCCGATGGGCGTGGGCATCAGCCTCAGCGCGCTGCGCCAGGACGGCATCCGGATAGCCGTTGAGATCAGCCTGACTCCGATCGACGCCGAAGGCGCCCCGCTCGTGCTGGCGGCGCTGCGCAGCATCAGCCGGCGGGAGGAGTGGTATCGCTCCATGATCGACCGGTTGGCGATCGGGATCGTCCACAGCGATTCCGAGGGACGCTTCGTCAGCGTCAACGACCGATTCTGCAGGATCCTCGGCTACCCGCACGAGGAAGCCCTGGCGCTCGACATAGGCCGCATCACGCACCCGGACGACCTCGCGCACAGCGTTGCGGCGCGGCGCAGCGCGATCACGGGAGCGCTGTCCGAGTACGAGCACGATGCGCGCCTCATCGGCAAGAGCGGCGCGGTGATCTGGACCCACATCCTGACATCGATCGTTCAACAGGCCGACGGCGGCATCCTGCATTTCATCTCGCTGGTGCAGGACATCTCCACGCAGAAGCGTGCCGAGGAGCAGTGGCGCGAATCCGATCGCCGCTTTCACCAGGTGACGGACAACATCCGCGAGGTGGTCTGGCTCAGCGACCGGCTCACGGGCGAGCTGCTCTACGTCAATCCGGCGTTCATGGACATCTGGGGACGCAGCCCCGAGGAGCTCCATGCGTCACCGCTGCTCTGGGCGGACGCCATTCACCCGGATGACCGGCAGCGGGTGATCGAGGCGGTGCTGACCCAGCGGACCGCAGGCACCTATGACGAGGAATACCGCATCGTGCGCCCGGATGGCAGCCTGCGCTGGATCCGAGATCGCGCGTTCCCCGTGCGCGACGCCGGATCCGCCTGGAGCCGCATCGCCGGGGTTGCCGAGGACATCACCGATCGCAGGCAGGCCATCGATGAGTTGCAGGAAAGCGAGCGGCGTTTCAGGCAGATACTCGGCAACGTGCACCTGTTGTCGATGATGCTGGATACCGAAGCCCGGATCACCTACTGCAACGATCATCTGTTGCGGCTGACCGGCTGGCAGCGCGAGGACGTGATCGGCCGGAACTGGTTCGAGCGCTTCATTCCCGCCGATGTGACCCCCGATGTCACCGAGGTGTTCGCCTCGCTGCTCGCCGATATGCCGGCCGGTTGGCACCATGAGAATGAGATTCTCACCCGCGACGGTGCGCGTCGCATGATCCGTTGGAACAACATCCTATTGCGCTCGCCCGAGGGCCGGGCGATCGGCACGGCCAGCCTCGGTGAGGATGTCACCGAGAGCAGGCAGGCCGAGGTTATACGGGCCCGGATGGCAGCCATCGTCGAATCGAGCGATGACGCCATCATCGGCAAGACCCTCGACGGGATCATCACCAGCTGGAACGCAGGCGCTCGCAAGCTCTTCGGCTACGAGGCCGAAGAGGCGATTGGCCGGCCGATCGCGCTCATTATTCCCGCCGATCGGCTCGAGGAGGAGGCAGGGATCATCGCGCGGTTGCGACAGGGCAAGCGGGTGACTCACATCGACACGGTGCGCAGACGCAAGGACGCCAGCCTGGTAGACGTGTCGCTGACGATCTCCCCGATACTCGACACGCAGGGAAGGATCGTCGGCGCCTCCAAGATCGCGCGCGACATCACCGAGCGCAAGCGGGCCGACGTGAAGATGCGCCACCTGAACCGCGTCTACGCGGTCTTGAGCAGCATCAACGCGCTGATCGTCCGGGTCCGCACCCAGGACGAGCTCTTTCGCGACGCGTGCCGGATCGCCGTCGAAGAAGGAGCATTCCGGCTCGCATGGATCGGCGTGGTCGATCGTGCGGCGAAACGCCTCAGGATCGTCGCCTCCAGCGGGATGGACGAAGATTACGTCAAGCGCATTCCGGTCGGGCTCGAGGACATCGGTTCCCCGGGGGGCGGACTGGCGAGCTGCACGGTGGCCGAGGCGAGGCCCGTCATCAGCAACGACATCTCGAAAGATGAGCGCATTCTGCTGCAGGATGAATCCGTTGAGCGCGGAATCCGCTCCGTCGCCCACATGCCGCTGCTGGTCGGCGGCGAAGTCGTCGCGGTGCTGGCCCTGCAGGCCGCAGAGGCCGGATTCTTCGACGAAGCCGAAGTGAAACTGTTGCAGGAGCTCGCCGGGGACATCGCCTTTGCGATCGATCACATCGAGAAGGCGGCCCGGGTCGATTACCTCGCTTACTACGACCCGCTCACCGGGCTCGCCAATCGCACGCTGTTCATCGATCGCCTGGGTCAATTCATCCGTGCGGCAAAATCCGCGCAGGAGAAATTCGCTCTCGTGCTCCTCGACATCGAGCGACTCAGCGCGGTCAACGATTCGCTCGGCCGCCAGGCGGGCGATGCGCTGTTGAAGCACCTGGCTGACCGCCTCGCACAGCTGACGGGTGCCAGTTCCTGCGCCCGGGTCGGGGGCGACGTATTCGCCATCGTGCTGCAGGGAGCGGGTGATCGCGGCGGCTTTGAGCATGCCAGGGCAGCACTGTGGGACCGCCTGTTCGACAGTCCGTTCGAGACAGGCGGCGCCGGGATGCGGTTAACGGCCCGGGCAGGGATCGCCGTGTTTCCGCTGGACGCGCCGGACCCCGAAGCGCTGCTGTCATTGGCCGAAATTGCACTGAGAATGGCCAAGGAGACCGGCGAGACCGGCGTGTTCCACGCTCCGGAATTGGCGGCGAGGAACGTCGAGAAGCGCACTTTGGAGAGCAAGCTGCGACATGCCCTCGAGCGGCAGGAGTTCGTGCTGCATTATCAACCGAAGCTCGAACTGCACTCCCGGCGGATCGTCGGCGTCGAGGCGCTGCTGCGCTGGCAGTGCCCGGATGTCGGGCTGATCCCGCCGATGAAGTTCATTCCGCTGCTCGAACAGACCGGATTGATCCTTGAAGTGGGTGCGTGGGTCCTGTCGCGAGCCGTCCTCGATCATCGCCGGTGGATCGAGTACGGCATCGCGGCGCCGCGCGTGGCGGTCAATGTCTCCCCCGCTCAAATGCACCGGCACAACTTCGTGGATACCGTGAACGCGGCGCTCGCCGGCGGGGCGGCGCCTGCCGGGATCGATCTCGAGATCACCGAGAGCCTCCTGATGGAGGATATCGAGGACAGCACCCACAAGCTCAAGGAACTGCGCGAACGCGGGGTCATGATCGCGATCGATGATTTTGGCACGGGTTATTCCTCTCTGAGCTATCTGGCGAAGCTGCCCGTGCAGGCGCTCAAGATCGACCGCTCATTCATCCTGGCGATGTCGGACGACCCGGATACCATGGCGGTGATACAGTCGATCATCTCTCTGGCGCACTCTCTGAGCCTCAGGGTCATTGCCGAGGGTGTGGAATCGGAGGAGCAATCCAAGCTGCTGCGGCTGCTGCGGTGTGATGAAATCCAGGGTTATCTCTTCAGTCGTCCGCTGCCGTTCGAGCAGATGACCAGCGTGCTGACGGGCACGACACCCCCTGGCGAGCACGGCGGTGACGCGAGCCGCGGGGCGCCCACCGCTTAGATCGAGCGGCCGCAGAGGATGTCTCCGACACCCCCGTCACCCCACTGCAGGTTCAGCAGCGGCCGACGTGCGCTCCCTGCGGGCTCCATGTACAGGTCTTGCGGGCGGCGGCACTGCACGGCACCCAAGGCGCCGGTGAACTCCTCTTCCGTTTCCATTGCGGTTCACCGCGCCGTGACTTCGGTCAGCTATCGACGACGCGCAACCCGCCCTTCCCTTTCATCCGATCGATCCATCGCAACGGAGCATTGCCGCGTCCGATCGTCTCGATGAGGTCCTGCGCGTCTCCTTCAGGATCCTCCGGATCCTCGAGCTGCAAGGTGACACGCATGCCAAATTCGGACTCGTCCGGCGCCGGCAGAACCTCCTCCTCGACGACCCGGAAGGGCACCGCGACGCCCGTCTCGAGGAGCCGAAATGCTTCGGGTTGAACGATCCTATTCACTTGGGGCGCACTGGCTGCAGCTTTAACTGCGGCGAGATGAGGATGGGGACACGGGTGCTTTCCACTCGCTCAACGCGACGACGGCACCCTCCCCCGCCATCCGGTTTACATACCGAACGTCGGCCGTGACGAATACCCCCTTCCGAGTAATCGCGAGTGCATGGTAAGCCGCATCGTAGAACGAAATCTCGTAGGCCCGTGTCAATTCGAGTGCCGCTGTGAGCCACGCGTCCGACGGCACCGCCTCCGTGAGCCCGAATTTCACCAGCGCGGTCAGCCAGGCGGAGGCATGCGCGGGAAATCGTCGCGCAACCGTGTTGCTGACCTCATAGAGCCACAACGCCGGTACGATTGCGCGCACCGCATCGTTCAGGATCGCTGCGCGCAGCAGAAGCGCCTCGTTGACGTCCGGCTCGTCGTCCGACGGGAGGACCCATTTGAGCAGAACCGACGCAGCAGACACCACCAACTGCGCCGCCATCAGTGCCCCCGCTCCCGGTCATCGCGGACCCACCTCGCCACCTCGTCCGTGCTGACCTCCGGCAGTTGCGCGCGCAACGCATCCATCTCACGCACCGCGTCTCTGCGTCGCCGCCGAGCGGTCCACTCACGGAGTGCTTCATTGATGGTCCGGCTGCGCTCTCCGGCCGGGATCCGTCCGAGGACACCCCAGGTATCGTCGTCGATCATGATGTTGATCCGCCTGCTCATGGTCGCGTTGCTCCGTGCATTGAATTGGTGTGGATATGATTACACACTCGAAATCCATACGTCATTGACGCACATGCGTCAATGACGTACTATCCGATTCCATGGTCTTCATCGAGTCGGCGGTCTTTACCAGGCAAGTCAAGGAACTGCTGACCGAAGAAAGCTATGCAGAATTCCAGCAGTGTCTGGCAGCACACCCGCAATTGGGCGATGTCATCCAAGGCACCGGCGGGTTGCGCAAGGTGCGCTGGTCTGTCAAAGGCGGCGGCAAGAGTGGCGGCGTGCGCGTGATCTATTTCCACGTCGTGGCGCAGGCGCAAGTTCGCCTGCTGCTCATCTATCGCAAGGGCGTGAAGGACGATTTGACGGCTGCGGAGAAGAAAGTTCTCCGCAAGCTCAATGCTGATGGGTAAGAGGTAGCCCGTGAACAAGAAGCTGTTTTCCGAGCTTGTCGAGAGCATGACGCAGATGAATGAGATCGCCCGGGGCGAGCGAGCGCCCTCCCGGGAATTCCACGTCGAACCTCTCGCCATCAAGGAGCTGCGCTCCAAGCTCGGCTTGAGCCAGCCAAAGTTCGCTGCCCTGCTCCATGTGGACGTGGGGACGTTGCGCAACTGGGAGCAAGGCCGGCGCGAGCCGACCGGACCGGCAAAGGCTCTCCTGACAGCAATCCGTCGGGACCCTACGCATGTTCTGAAAGCGTTGGCGGCGTAAGGGTAGATGGTGGGGCGTGACGGATTCGAACCGTCGACCAGCGGATTAAAAGTCCGATGCTCTACCGACTGAGCTAACGCCCCACCGCGGATGGCGGCCCGGGACCCGGAGGGCCGCGCGGGGGTGCGCATGATACTAGGATGCTAGCGCGGCTGGTAGCGCGTCGGGTCCGGCACGCCCGCGGCTTCGAAGCCCGCCCGGCGCAGCCGGCACGAATCGCACCTGCGGCAGGCCCGTCCCTGTGCATCCGCCTGGTAGCACGAGACGGTCAGCGCATAATCGACCCCGAGCGCGATGCCTTCGCGGATGATCCGCTCCTTGGTCCAGCGGATCAGCGGCGCGTGAATCCGGCTGGGCCGGCCTTCGACAGCAGCCTTGGTGGCCACGGCGGCGAGATGCTCGAACGCCTCGATGAACGCCGGCCTGCAGTCCGGATAGCCGGAGAAATCGACCGCATTGACCCCCACGAATATATCGCCCGCCTCGAGCACCTCCGCCCAGGCGAGTGCCAGCGACAGCAGAACCGTGTTGCGGGCCGGCACATACGTCACGGGGATGCCGCTCGTGGGTCCCTCCGGCACCGCGATCGCCGGGTCGGTCAGGGCCGAACCCCCGATGCCCGCCAGGTCCAGCCGCATCACACGGTGATCGCGCGCGCCGAGCGCGGCGGCCACCTGCGCCGCGGCGGCGAGCTCCGCCGAGTGGCGCTGACCGTACGAAACCGAGAGCGCATGGCA
>JAKAFQ010000186.1 GCA_021817875.1 Pseudomonadota bacterium | reverse complement strand
GGTGCAGAGTCTCGATCTGACGCCCCGTTCGGACATCTATTCCCTCGGCGCGGTCATGTACGAGCTGCTCACCGGCTCGCGGCCCTTCCGCGCCGGCAATCTGCACAAACTCCTGCACCAGATCGTGTACGCCACGCCGCCGCCGATCCACACGCTGCGCCGGGAGGTCTCCGAGGAGCTCGAGACCGTGGTGGTCACGGCGCTGCAGAAGGATCCGGACAAGCGCCAGCGCAGCGGGCTCGAGCTCGCCGCCGAGCTCGCCCGGGTCCACCAGCGTCTTCGCCACAGCAACGCCCGCATCGACGTGCAGGAACAGTTCGGCGTGCTGCGGCGGCTGAAGTTCTTTCATGAGTTCTCACACGTGGAAGTGCGCGAGGTGCTGCGGGCGAGCGCCTGGCGGCATTACGCTGCGGGCGAGGAAATCGTCCGGGAGGGGGAGTTCGACGACCGCTTCTACATCCTGGTCTCCGGCCAGTGCCTGGTGGAGCGCCACGGGCAGCGGATCGCCTCTCTCGGGACGGGGGACTGTTTCGGCGAGGCGAGCTACGTCCCGGGGGCGAAGCGCACCGCGACGGTGCGCGCCGACGGTGCGGTGACAGTGCTCAAGGTGAGCGCCACGCAGCTCGAGCAGGTCTCGGTGTCCTGTCAGCTGCGGTTCAACCGGGTGTTTCTCCGTACCCTCATCGGCCGGCTCCAGGGCGCGGAGTAGCCGCGCGCCGTAGCGGCGCGGCGGCCGCCTGGCGCGCAAGTGCCGCGCGCGGCGCACGGATCAGGTACGCTTGCCGGCCGTGCACATCCTGCTCATAGAGGACGATATCGAGGCCGCCCGGTTTCTCGTCAAGGCACTGCGCGAGAGCGGCTACAGCGTGGATCACGTGGCCAGCGGCCGGGAGGGGCTGGCGCGCGCGCTCGCCGGCCGGTTCGACCTGATCGTGAGCGACCGGATGCTGCCGCACCTCGATGGCCTCGCGATCATTCAACAGCTGCGCCAGGCCGGACAGTCCACTCCGGTGCTGGTCCTGAGCGCCCTCGGTACGGTGGACGACCGCATCCGCGGCCTGAAGGCCGGCGGCGACGACTACCTCACCAAGCCGTTCGCCTTCGATGAGCTGCTGGCGCGCATCGAGGCGCTGCTGCGCCGCCGCGCCGGCGGCGCCGGCATCGCGCACCTGAAGGTGGCGGACCTGGAGTTCGATCTGCTCGAGCGGCGCGTGACCCGCGCCGGCCATGAGGTCGACCTGACCTCGCGCGAGCAGAAGCTGCTCGAATTCCTGATGCGCCGCGCCGGTCAGGTGGTCACCCGCACCATGCTGCTCGAGGGGGTCTGGGACCTGCACTTCGACCCGCAGAGCAACCTGGTCGATGTGCACATCAGCCGCCTGCGCCAGGCGGTCGACCGCGGCTGCGACCGGCCGCTCATCCACACGGTGCGCGGCAGCGGGTATGTGCTGCGGGAGGAGATATGAGGAAGGTGTGGCGCAGGGACCTGTTGCACACCACCGCCTTCAGAATGTCGATGGGCTACACCTTCCTGGTGACGCTCGCCGTGGGGGTGACGCTCGGCAGCACCTACCTGCTCACCCAGAGCATCATCCGCGGCAATACCGACCTGATCATCGACACCGAGCTCGACAGTCTCGAGAACCAGTATGTCCGGCGGGGCATCCCGGGGGTGACCGACGAGATCAACGTGCGCATCGACAGTTGGGGTCGGATCGGGGCGGTGTACATGCTGACCAGCCCCCGGTTCGAGCGGCTCGCGGGCAATGTGACCAACTGGCCGTTCGACGGAGCACCGGGTGAGCGCTGGCCGGAGTTTCGCATCGAATCCATCGAGCCCGGCCCGCGTTCCGTGCACCCGGTGCGCGCCGGGGTGCGCAAACTGCCGAACGGCGACTGGCTGCTCGTCGGTACCGACATGTCGGAGGACCGGCGCTATTCGCACATCTTCCAGGTCGCGACGCTCTGGGGAATCGGCCTGTCGACCGCGGTCGCGGCCGTGGCCGGTTTTGCCTTCAGCTTCCGCCTGAGGAGACGCCTCGGCGACGTCACGGACACCTGCGTGCGCATCATGACCGGGGAGCTCGGGCACCGCCTGCCCGTGGGAGGAGGGAGTGACGAGTTCGATGCCCTCGCCGTCTCGGTCAACCGGGTGCTCGACAGGCTGGAGGAGCAGACGCGGACCCTGCGCGCCACCTTCGACAGCGTGGCGCACGATCTGCGCGCGCCGTTGCACCGGTTGCGGACGCGCATGGACGCGGTGCTGCGCCTGCCCGGCCTGGAAGCCTCGATCCGCGAGCCGGTGGAGTCTTCACTGAAGGAGGTCGACCGGCTGCAGCGCACGCTGGCGACGCTGCTGCAGATCGCGCTCGCCGAGTCCGGCGCGCCGCTGGCGTCGGTGACGTCGGTGGATCTTTCCGAGCTGGCCGGCGAGCTGGTGGAGCTGTTCGAGCCCGTGGCGCGCGAAGGCGCTCGCTCCCTGACGGGCCACAGCGAGCCGGGCATCACCGTGCAGGGCAATCGGCAGCTGCTCGCGCAGCTGATCACCAACCTGGTGGAGAATGCCTTGAAGTACGTGCCGCGCGGCGGTCGGATCGAGGTCGGGGTGCAGCGCCTGGACGGTGGCGCACGGCTGATCGTCAGCGATGACGGTCCCGGCATGCCCCTGGCGGAGCGCCTGCGCGCCGGCCAGCCCTTTGCGCGCGTGGGCCACCGGGACGGTAGCGGCGGCGGGCTCGGATTGTCGCTGGTCTCGGCCATCGCGAGGCTGCACCGGGGGCAGCTCAGCCTGCACAGCAACGAACCGGGTCTGCGGGCGGTGGTGGACTTCCCGGTGACCCCGGTCTGAGCCGGCTCAGCGCCCGCGCCCGCCCTGTTTGTCGCGCTCGATGAGCGCGTATGCCGAATGGTTGTGGATGGACTCGAAGTTTTCCGATTCCACGACGTAGGCGTCGATGCGCTCATCGGCGTTGAGCCGAGTCGCGACGTCGCGCACCATGTCTTCGACGAACTTCGGGTTGTCGTAGGCGCGCTCGGTGACGTACTTCTCGTCCGGTCGCTTGAGGATCCCGTACAGCTCGCAGGACGCCTCGGACTCGGCGATCTCGATGAGTTCCTCGATCCAGATGTGGTGACGCAGCCGGGCGGTGATCGTGACGTGCGAGCGCTGGTTGTGCGCTCCGTAGGAGGAGATTTT
Organism: Pseudomonadota bacterium; assembly: GCA_021817875.1. Next base: position 4,396 of record JAKAFQ010000186.1, on the reverse strand, counting down.
CTTCGAGCAGGGACACAGGCTGGTGACCGGGACCACCACCCGCACCCACATTTCCGTATGGCCGTCGCGCCGCTCCCCGATCAGGCTGGCCTGGTAGTCCATGAGGCTTTCCACACCCGTGACCGGCGCGCGCTTCATGATGAAGAACGGGAAGGTCATCTCGATGTGGCCGGCGTCCGCTTCGAGCCGGGCGGTCATGGTCTCGAGCATCCCGCGGAAGGACTCGACGGAGATTTCACGCTCGGAATGCAGGATCTCGACGAAGCGCGACATGTGCGTCCCCTTGAAATTGTGGGGGAGGCTGACGTACATGTTGAACGTCGCGATGGTGTGCTGTTCACCCGCGGAGCGGTCCTTCAGCCGCACCGGGTGGCGGATGTCCTTGATGCCGACCCGATTGATCGGCAGATGGCGGGTGTCGACGCGGGACTGCACGTCCTCGACTTCGGCGAGGGCGGCGCCCGCCGCCTCGGCGGCGCTGGGAGGTGGGCTCATGGCCGGTAGGGTACAGGATCCTGCCTCTGGCCACCTATCCCGATCGCTCGTCCGGGGCTCATGCGCTGCCGACCGAGCGGACGCGCCCGCCGGCCTGCAGCGACCACCAGTGCTCGACGCTCGCGGTGAGACTGGCGGTGTCCAGGCCGGCGGCGGCCAGGCAGGATTCCCTCGAGCCGTGCTCGATGAATCGATCCGGAATGCCGATCTGCAGCAGCGCCGGTGTCAGTCCCTCGGCGCAGAGCACCTCGGCGATGGCCGAACCGGCCCCGCCGGCCACGGCGTTTTCTTCCAGCGTGACCAGGGCGCGGTGTGCGGTGGCGAGCTCGATCAGCAGCGCCTCATCGAGGGGTTTCACGAAGCGCATGTTGACCACCGTGGCATCCAGCCGCTCGCCGATGTGCAGGGCGCTCTGCACCAGCGGACCAAAGGCGAGCAGCGCGAGGCCGCAGCGGCCCTCGCGCACGATCTGCGCCTTGCCGATCGGCAGCGCGTGGAATTCCTTCTGCAGCGCGACGCCCGGACCGCTGCCGCGCGGATAGCGCACCGCCGCGGGTCCCTCGAGCGTGGTCGCTGTGTAGAGCATCTGGCGGCACTCGTTCTCGTCGGCCGGCGCCATGAGCACGAGGTTCGGGATGCAGCGCAGATACGACAGATCGTAGCTGCCCTGGTGCGTGGCACCATCGGAGCCGACCAGACCCGCCCGGTCGAGCGCGAAGACCACCGGCAGGTTCTGCAGCGCGACGTCGTGAATGAGCTGGTCGTAGGCGCGCTGCAGGAAAGTCGAATAGATGGCGACGACCGGTTTCAGTCCCTCGGCGGCGAGTCCGGCGGCGAACGTGACGGCATGCTGCTCGGCGATGGCGACATCGAAGTACCGCTGCGGGAAGCGCTTGGAGAACTCGACCAGATCCGATCCTTCGCGCATCGCCGGGGTGATGCCGATGATGCGCGGGTCCTGCGCGGCGATGTCGCACAGCCACTGGCCGAAGATCTGCGAGTACGAGGGGCCGGAGGAGCCTCCCTTGAAGATGGTGCCGCTCGCCGGATCGAATGGACCGGGGCCGTGCCACTTGATCGGATCGGCCTCGGCCGGGGCGTAGCCCTTGCCCTTGCGGGTCACGACCTGCAGGAATTGCGGTCCATGGAGCTTGCGCACGTTGCGCAACGTGCCGACCAGCGCGCGCACGTCGTGACCGTCCAGGGGGCCGATATAGTTGAAGCCGAGCTCTTCGAACAATGTGCCGGGCAGCACCATGCCTTTGAGGTGCTCCTCGGAGCGGCGCGCCAGTTCCCACACCGTGGGCATCTGCCGCAGCACCTTCTTGCTGCCTTCGCGCAGATGCGCGTACACGCTGCCCGAGAGCGCCGAGGCGAAGTAGTTCGACAGGGCCCCGACGTTCTCCGAGATCGACATGTCGTTGTCGTTGAGGATGACGAGCAGGTCGTTGGGGAGCGAGCCGGCGTGGTTCAGCGCCTCGAAGGCCATGCCCGCGGTCATGGCGCCGTCGCCGATCACCGCCACCACGCGGCGCTGCGAGTTCTGTTGGGCGGCGGCGATGGCCATCCCGAGCGCGGCGCTGATCGACGTGCTGGAGTGCCCGACGCCGAAGGTGTCGTACTCGCTCTCGGCCCGGCTGGGAAACGGCGCGAGGCCCCGGTGCTGCTTGATGGTGTGCAGCTGCTCGCGCCGGCCGGTGAGCACCTTGTGCGGATAGGCCTGGTGGCCGACATCCCAGACCAGCCGGTCATGGGGTGTGTCGAACACGTAGTGCAGTGCGATCGTCAGCTCGACCGTGCCCAGGCCCGCGGCGAAATGTCCTCCGCGTGTGCTGACCGTCTGGATGAGGAATTCCCGCAGCTCGCGCGCCAGCGTCGGCAGGCGCGCCTCCGGCAGCTTGCGCAGGTCGGCGGGAGAGTCGATCGTCTCGAGCAGAGGATAGGTATGGGGAACGCTCATTGTAGTCAGTGTACACTGCAGGAAGGCTTGCGCACCCTCTGTTGTGCATCGGCAACAGACGGGATCATGCGCTTATCGGGCCGCTGGCACCGGGGGTGCGGCTCCCTCGGACACCGCGAAAGGCTCGGTGTCGGGCGGGCCATTGCGCTTGAGGAGGATGTCCACCCGCTGTTGCGCGGCCTTGAGCGAGCTCTGGCAGCGTCGCGTGAGTTCCACACCCCGCTCGAAGGTGCTCAGCGCCTCCTCGAGCGGCAGGTCACCGCGCTCCAATCGCTCGACGAGGGATTCGAGTTCCGCCAGCGCCTGTTCGAAGTCGAGGGACTGCGGATCTTCAGCCAAGCCACGCTCCTTTTCCGGCCTTCGGCCGGTCCTCACGGGCCCGCCGGGGGCTGCCGTCGCCGTGACGGCGTCCGGCGCCGCCAAAGAGCGCGCAGTCTGGGGCCTTTTGGCGGGCCGTGCAATGCGGCAATGTCCGGATGATCCGGCCGTTGACGCGCTGCCCACATGCGCTTAAAGTTTATGACTCAGTTAGAACCAGTCTAAATTGGAGAGTCGCATGAACCTCAAAGGCAGCAAGACCGAAAAGAACCTGAAGGACGCATTCGCGGGCGAATCCCAGGCCAACCGCCGTTACCTGTACTTCGCAGCCAAAGCGGATGTCGAGGGCTTCAACGACGTGTCGACGGTGTTCCGCTCCACCGCCGAAGGTGAAACGGGCCACGCGCACGGGCACCTGGAATACCTCGAGGCCGTCGGCGACCCGGCCACGGGCCTGCCGATCGGCGACACCAAGCTCAATCTGAAGGCGGCGATCGCGGGGGAGACCCACGAGTACAGCGACATGTATCCGGGCATGGCGAAGACCGCCCGCGAGGAAGGCTTCAGCGAGATCGCCGATTGGTTCGAGACGCTCGCCAAGGCCGAGCGCTCGCACGCCAATCGCTTTCAGAAAGCCCTCGACGCGCTTTGAAGCCGGGCGATTGCCGCAGCGCGGTTCGGCAAGCCGCGCGGCGCGCGCCGGCGGATCACATGTAAAATCGTCCCGTATCTTCGATCGGTGCGGGCGGCCGCAGGCCGCCCGGTCTTTTAACTGCGGATCGCGCACTCCCCATGAGCACTCCACCGGCAGTACCCGGCTCTTCGGCCCGCGAGGGCAGCCTCGAGGCGCCCACCCGCCACCCGATCGAATGGCGCGATCCGGCCTTCTACGACGAGGCGGCGCTCGAGAAGGAGCTGGCCCGGGTATTTGACATCTGCCACGGCTGCCGGCGCTGCTTCAGCCTGTGCAACGCCTTTCCCACCCTGTTCGACGCGGTGGATGCTTCGGACTCCGGGGAGCCGGAGTCGCTCGATCGCAAGGTGTTCTGGCAGGTCGTCGACCACTGCTATCTCTGCGACATGTGCTTCATGACGAAGTGCCCGTACGTGCCGCCGCACCAGTGGAACGTGGATTTCCCTCATCTGATGCTGCGCGCCAAGGCGGTCCGGACCCGCAGACACGGGATCAGCCTGCGCAACCGCGCGCTGGCGGCGACCGATGTGGTCGGACGCATCGCGGGCATCCCGGTGGTCTCGCAGATCGTCAACGCGGTCAACCGCTCCACGGCGGGCCGCGCCGTGTTGGAAAAGACGCTCGGCGTGGACGCCGGCGCCCCCGTGCCGAAATATTACTCGCGGGCGGCGCGCAGACGCCTGCGCCGGCTGGGCAGCGTCGCGGCCCCGCAGAGCGCCGCCAGCGCCATCGCCACCGCCGAGACCACCGTCAAGGTGGCGCTGTTCGCCACCTGCTACGGCAACCGCAACGAGCCGGCCCTCGCCGAGGACCTGGTCGCGGTGTTCGAGCACAACGCGATCCCGGTGGCACTGCTGAGGCAGGAGCGCTGCTGCGGCATGCCGCGCCTCGAGCTCGGTGACCTCGAGGCGGTGGCGCGGCTGAAGGAG
>JAKAFQ010000185.1 GCA_021817875.1 Pseudomonadota bacterium | reverse complement strand
GTGTGTTCGATTCGCTCAATGGCGTGATCAAGAAGAGCCTGCGCAGCAACGGCCTGTTCACCATGCCGGGGCTGCTGAAGATGAAAGTCGTCAAGAAGCCGGCCACGAAGGCGCGCGAGGGAGTCAACCCGTTCACCGGGGAAAAGATGATGTTCAAGGCGAAGCCGGCCAGCAAGAAAGTCCGCGTGATGCCGCTGAAGAACCTCAAGGCAATGGTCAATTCCTGATCATGTTGCTGATCCTGATCCTGCGCTGAGTCGCGGGTCCGACGGGGTTCGCGCAGCGAACCCCGTTCATTTGTCCGGCGATGCGCGCCGGATTACAGGGATATCGGCGTTCAGTCCCTGGACGTCACGAACTGCACGACCACCTGCCGCAGCTCATTGAGGCGGCCGTGGAAGAAGTGCCCGCCGCCCGGGAATACCCGGATGTCCGGCCCCATCCCCGGCGCGGCGGATTGCCGGCGCGCCCACTGCAGCACCGCGGCCGGATCGATCACCTCGTCGGCGTCCCCCTGGATCAACAGCCAGCGACAGCGCGGTGGCGCAACGCCGTCCATCGCGACCCGGGTGATCCCCGGGGACACGACCACCAGCTTTTCAGGCGCGGCACGCGCCGCGGCACGCAGCGCAATGGCCGCTCCGAAGGAAAATCCCGCCAGCCACAGCGCGGCCCCCGGCCAGCGGTGCCGCCCGAAGGCGATGGCCGCCAGAGCATCCTCGGTCTCGCCACGTCCCTCGTCGTAACGGCCGGAGCTCGTCCCCACCCCGCGAAAATTGAAGCGCACGGCGGGGACGCCGCACTCGAGAAATGCCCGGGCCAGCGTGTAGACCACCTTGTTGTCGAGCGTGCCGCCATAAAGAGGGTGCGGATGACAGACCACCCCGAAGGCGGCCGGGGCGGCGCCCGGCGCCATGCCCGCCGCATCACCTGAGGGAGTCTCGACCCGCGCCTCGAGTGCCCCAGCCGGCCCCTGCAGCATCAGCCGCTCGACCCGCGGCGGCTTCACGCGGACGAATCCGCCGTGAGCGCCACGAGCAGACGGTTGAGCCTTTGTACGAACTGCGCCGGGTTGCCGAGCTGGCCCCCTTCGGCAAGCTGCGCCTGCTCGTACAGCAGCAGCGCCAGCTCCTTGAAATGCCCGGCATCGGCAAGCCCCTCGAGATATCTCACCAGCGGATGACCGACATTGAGCTCGAGCGAGGGTTTGGAAGCCGGCACATTCTGGCCCGCGGCCTCGAAAATCCGCCGCATCCCCGAGCTGAGATCGTGCTCATCGAGCACCAGGCAGGCGGGGGAATCCTTCAGACGCGTGCTCACGCGCACCTCGGAAACGCCCTCGCCGATCGCGTCCTTCACTTTCTTCAGAAGACTCTTGCTTTCCTTCAGCGCCGCATCGCGCTGCTTGCGGTCCGCCTCGCTCTCGAGCGCACCGAGTTCGAGATCACCACGCGCCGCGTCCTTGAAGCGTTTGTCCTCGAAACTTTCGACCTGGCCCATGACCCATTCGTCGATGCGCTCGCCGAGCAGCAGCACCTCCAGGCCCCGCTCGAGCAGCTGCTCGATATACGGACTCCTGCGCGCCGCGGCGACGCTCTCGGCGATGATGTAGTAGATCCGGTCCTGACCGGGCTTCATGCGCTGCACGTACTGCGCCAGGCTGACCGCGGGCTCATCGCCCGGCTCGTGGCTGCTGGCAAAGCGCAGCAGCGGCAGCAGGGCCGACCGGTTGGCCACATCCTGCCCGACGCCCTCCTTGAGCACGGTGCCGAACTCCTTCCAGAACGTCTCGTACTTCTGCGGCTCGTCCTTCGCCAGCTTCGAGAGCATGTCGAGCACGCGTTTGGTGAGGCTGCCGCGGATCGCCTCGACTTCCGGCTCCTGCTGCAGCAGCTCTCGCGACACATTGAGCGGCAGATCGCTGGAATCGACCACTCCCTTCACGAAACGCAGGTACAAAGGCAGAAACTGCTCGGCATCATCCATGATGAACACGCGCTTCACGTACAGTTTCAGCCCGTGGACCGCATCACGCTGCCACAGGTCGAACGGCGCGCGGCCCGGGAGGTAGAGGAGGCTCGTGTACTCGCGCTTACCCTCGACCCGATTGTGGCTCCAGGCGAGCGGATCGGTGAAGTCATGCGCCAGATGCTGATAGAACTGACGGTACTCCTCTTCCGGGATCTCGGCACGGGGACGCACCCAGAGCGCCTTGGCCTGATTGACAGTCTCGTACTCGAGCGAAGCCTCGCCTTCCTTGCGCATCCGGACCGGGAAAGCAATGTGGTCCGAGTACCGCCGGATCAGCGTTCGGAGCCGGAACGGGTCGGCAAACTCCTTTGCCTCCGCCTTCAGGTGCAGCTTGACCGCTGTACCGCGCTCTTCACGGTCCACACTCTGCACCGTGAATTCGCCATCGGCGCGTGATTCCCAGTGAACCCCGCCGGCGGCCGGCAATCCGGCCTTGCGGGACAGCACCTCCACCCGATCGGCCACGATGAAAGCCGAGTAGAACCCGACGCCGAACTGGCCGATCAGCTGCGCATCCTTCTGCCGCTCCCCGGACAGCGAGCGGAAGAACTCCGCGGTTCCAGAGCGGGCGATCGTGCCGAGATTGGCGATCGCCTCCTCGCGCGTCATGCCGATCCCGTTGTCGATGATCGTCACGGTGCCTGCGGCCGGGTCCGCTTCCACGCGGATCGCGAGCTCGGTGTCCCTGGCGAGCAGCGCAGGTTCGCCGATCGCCGCGAACCGCAGCCGATCACAGGCATCCGAGGCGTTCGATATCAGCTCGCGCAGGAAAATTTCCCTGTGACTGTACAGGGAGTGGATCATGAGCTTCAGCAGCTCCCGCACCTCCGCCTGAAATCCGTGGGTCTGGCGGTCGGCCGCCGCATTCGAAGGGGGTTCTGGTCCAGTGTTCATCAGTTCGCTCCGCACTGTCTCCGGAGCGTGGCATTTTGGGTGCCGGGAAGGGAATTTCAATATGGACGCCACGGACGGAGGAGGCGGGCACGGCCACGGTGGCCCGTGCCACCACGCGCACACCACAGCCAGGGCGGCGAGAGACCCGCCCTGGGAAGATCAGGAGGTCCCGGATGGCGTGATGCGCCCACCCCTGGCGGAGAAAGCCTCTTTCCGAGAGCCGCGCGACCGCGGGAAACCCCTGGCGCGGCACCATGCGCAGCGGCATCGGGGCCCCGCTCATCAGCGGGTACCGTCACCGGGCGGCGCACTACACAGGCGGGGGTTCAAATCGATAGACGGACCGCTTCCCGAGCCTTGCATGGGACGACGACCGGGGCAGCACGGACGCGTCCGGCCGGATCAGACGCTCCACATGAATCGCTTCGGGCGGGCAGCGGCAGACGCAACGCTGCCAAATGGGCCATCGCGACGCGCGCCAAGTGGCGGCACAGCGCGACCAGATCGTCGAGCTCGTCCCAGCAGCGCAGCAGAAATTCCATCAGTGTTTGGGCGGACGATCGTCGCCGGAGTTCCGTTCCTGGGGCGGATCGCGTTCCGCATCTTCCTGCCAGGTGCTGCGCATACGTTCCGCCCAGCTCTTGTAGCTCGACCAGGTATTGAGATTGCGGGTGATGGCCTCGTGCCGCGCCGGGGCGCTGTGCATCCGTTCGTCCCAGTTCGGGAAAGCCGCGGACGGCGTCCGGGCCGGCCGAACGGGGTCGGAAGGCTCCTTTCGGGCGGGAAGAACCTCGCGGCCCCTGAATGGTGCGCTCATCACCGGACTCCTGTTGCTGCATCGGCAGAGTACGTCTTCCATGACAGTCATTCAGGAACTGGTTCACAGGCAGACCGACCCTTGCCGGCAACGTATTGCCGCGGCAACGTTATGTCACGTGCACAGCGGCGTCCTGGGCGGTACGAAAGCTTCGCACAGCCGCGGTGGCGCCAGAGACCGCTAGGCCACCAGGCGATAGACGGGTCGATAGACGCTTCCGGGCAGCTTCATGCGGCCCTGGGACACGAAGGCGCTCAACAGCTCGTCGAGCAGCTGCAGCACGTGCGCATCGCCCGCGAGTTCGTACGGGCCATCGCGCTCGATCGCCTGAATACCGTGCTCTTTGACGTTGCCGGTCACGATTCCCGAAAAGACGCGGCGCAGATTGGCGGCCAGCTGGTGCATGGGCTGGTCGCGACCGAGGGAGAGCGCCCGCATGGACTCGTGGGTCACCTGGAACGGCTGCTGGAACTCCGGCGGGACAGCGAGCAGCCAGTTGAAATTATAGGCGTCCCTGCGCTGACGGCGGAACTCGCGGACCGCTTCGACGCCATGCACCAGGTGGCGGCCCACCTCGGCCGGATCATCGATGATGACGTTGAGACGCCGGAACGCCTGCTCACCGAGCGTGCCGCGGATGAATCGGCCGATATGATCGAAATAGGCGGCACTCGAGTGCGGCCCGGTGAGCACCACCGGGAAAGGCTGGTCGCGGTTCGCCGGGTCCAGCAAAATCCCGAGCAGGTAGAGGATCTCCTCGGCCGTGCCAACGCCGCCCGGGAACACCACGATGCCGTGCGCAAAGCGCACGAAGGCTTCGAGGCGTTTCTCGATGTCGGGCATGATCACCAGCTGGTTGACGATGGGATTCGGGGGTTCCGCCGCGATGATCCCCGGCTCGGTGATGCCGATGTAGCGGCCATGGCCGATGCGTTGCTTGGCGTGGCCGATGGTTGCGCCCTTCATTGGCCCCTTCATCGCGCCCGGACCACAGCCGGTGCACACGTCCAGCCCCCGCAGCCCGAGCTCATATCCGACTCGCTTCGAGTACTTGTATTCCTCCCCGCCAATCGAATGTCCGCCCCAGCAGACCACCAGGTTCGGCCGCGCCTTGTAATCGAGCAGCCGGGCGTTGCGCAGGATGTGGAACACCGCATTGGTGATCGCGCCGGAATCGGCCAGGTCGAATCGTCCGCCTGACATGATCTCGTTGGAGGTGAACACCACGTCGCGCAGGACCGCGAACAGATGTTCCTTGATCCCCTGGATCATCTGCCCGTCGACGAACGCCGTGGCCGGAGCGTGGTGCATCTCGAGCCGGATGCCCCAGGGCTGGCGCATGATGCGGATGTCGAAGTCGCGGTAGCGGTCGAAGATCTCCCGCGCATCGTCGGTGGCCGCACCGCTGTTGAGCACCGCCAGCGCGCACTTGCGAAACAGCGGGTACAGCCCACCGCGGCCCGAGTCGAGGAGCTTCTCGATCTCGTGCTGCGAGAGGTTCTCCAGGCTGCCGCGGGGATGGACGCGGGCGTCGATGAATTCGGGGTCTACGTCGTTGTGATCCATGCGGGAGCGGCAGCCCGGGAGCTTCCGGTCAGGGCTTGATATCGATCGGCATGCCGTCTCGCGTCAGCATCCAGATCTGCATCATGTCGGCATCCGAGACCGCGATGCAGCCGTCGGTCCAGTCGTCGTGCCGGTAGTAGTAAAGGGATCCATGCAGTGTGTTCGGAAGGCCGTGGATCATGATCTCCCCGCCGGGCTTCCAGTGGTGCGCCCGGGCACGCGCCAGATCCCGCGCATTGGGGTAGGAGATCTGGATGGAGAGAAAGTAATCGCTGCGCGGATCCCGACGCACCAGCGTGTACCATCCCTGCGGCGTGCGGTAATCCCCGGATCGCTCCTTGGGTCCGTTCGGCTCGAGACCGAGATGGATCCTGAATGAGCGCACCACCTTGTGCCCGTCCATCAGAAAGAGGCGCCGCTCGGATTTCTCCACCACCACGTGATCGACATAGGGCAGAGCCGGGTCCGACAGGAACGCCACCCGTGTCACCGGTTGTGTCACCAGCCGTGCCACCGGGCTGGGGCCGGCATGGGCGATGGCAGCCGCGCAGCCGAGCACGCCGGCCAGAATCCGCTTTGGCAATGACATCTTGACAGTATATGCGCACATGAACCCGCTCGATGTGACATCGTCACGAAGCGTCGGCATTGCGGGCCCGACGACGGATCGCCTCAGCCCCCGGCCGAGACCGTCTCGACCTTCGGGATCACGAGCCGCGTACCCGGATGCAGGGTCGCAAAGAAATCGACGTCCGGGTTGTACTGACGCAGCAGCCAGGACGGTAGCGTGGGGAATCGCTGCGTGAGCACCCACAGGGAATCGCCGCTGCGGGTCAGATAGACCTTCGTCCCGGCGATGTGGTGATCGGCAAAATAGCTGGCATCGAGCGCCCGGTGATAGGCGATGCGCTGCTGCTCGAACCGCTGTGGCGAGATGTGGCGGAAATCGAGCCGGATCCGCTCTCCGATACGCACCGGCTGGTGAAAGCGCATGTGATTGAGGCGGCGCAGATCCCAGGCGGTGACGTGCAGCCACTCCGCGTAGTAGCCGAGGGATTCGGCCGCCGCCACCCGGATGGTGCCGTCGCGAGCCACGCTGTAATCGGTAGGATCGGCGCTTCGCGCCGGACGGCCCGGCGGACCCAGGTTCGGGCTGACCGTCTGCACCTGCACGTCCGAGACCGGCTGCACATCGGCGCCCTGCGCCAGAAAGCGCGTCCCGGCGCGCGCCGCCGCGGGATCCGGAGCCGGCCGCGGAGGGGACGCCGCTGTCGCGTCCACGGCAACCATCGGCGGCGCAGGCCGGTGCGGCAACAGAATCCGCTCACCGACGCGCAACAACGCGCCGGGCCGTATTCCGTTGTAACGAGCGAGCGGATACACGCCCATCCGATAGCGGGCCGCGATGCCCCACAGTGTGTCACCCTGGCGTACCCGGTAACTGGGGGGAACGGGCTGTGCGGCGAGCAGCCGCCCCGGCCCGAGTCTCTGCTCCAGCATCGCTGCAGTCCAGCGGGGACCGGCCGCCGGCAGATACAGACGGTAACCCTTCGGCACATCGAGCGCGCCGTCCCACACCAGCGGGCGCAGTGCCGGATTGAGCTCACGGAGCGTCGCCGGCGCAATCCGCAGGGCGCGCTCCAGAGAATGGACAGCCGCATACCCGGGCATCGTCACCGCGCGGAAATGCTCCTCCGGCAGCTTGTGGAGGGCGCCGAAGTACCGGCGGGCGTGGCGCTCGACATCCAGTGCCGCGAGAAAGCAGACGTAGAAGTTCCGCGACGCGAAACCGAACATCGGCGTGCGGTAATCGCGCACCAGAGTGACGATGTTCCTGGTCCCCAGCCTGGCGACGGCCCGCCTCACGCCGGCCAACCCGTGATTGTAGGCGGTGATGGCGAGGGGCCAGGTCCCCAGGATCCGGTAGTTGTAGGCCAGCAGCTGCGCTGCGGCTTTGGTGGCGCGGAATGGATCGAGGCGGCCGTCCACTGCGCGGTCGATCGTGAGAAAGCGCCTCCCCGTCGAGGGCATGAACTGCCACAATCCCGCGGCGCCGTCCTTGGAATAGGCCCATGGATCGTAAGAGGACTCCACCAGCGGCAGGGCGGCGAGCTCGGGCGGCAGCCCGTCGCGCTGCAGTGTCCGGGCGATCGCGTGCTGCCAGGCGCCGGAGCGCACCAGCCCCGCCCTGAAGCGGTTCGATTGGCCGAGCTGGAAACGGATGTCGTCGGCGGCTCTGAGCAGTTGCTCCGGTGTCGCTCGTGAACCCCACAGTGCTTTGATGTGCCGCTCC
>JAKAFQ010000184.1 GCA_021817875.1 Pseudomonadota bacterium | reverse complement strand
GTGCGGTACAGGGTGACCAGCAGCACCGTCGAGAGCGTCGCACCCTCCATCGCCACCCACAGCAGCCCCATGTTGTTGGTCGTCAGGGCGAGCAGCATGGTGAACATGAACAGCTGGTACATGCTGTGATAGAGCCGCAGCCTCCCGGGCGTCAGCCGGCCGTGAGCGAGCTCGACGCGCATGTACGGCCGCGAGAACAGCGCGGTGGTGAAGCCGACGAACGCGGTCAGCGTCACCAGGAACACGTTGAACGCGTCGATGAAGAACTGCTCGTCGCCGATGAGCAGATCGCCGCGCCGCACGACCCGCACCGTGAGCGCGCACGCGGCGAGCAGCGTCCCGAGGCTGAGCGCCGCATTGATTTCCGGCGCCCGGCGCTGCGCCCCGGCGATCCCGAGCAGCGCGGCGCCCATGATGGGAATCCCGAGCAGCAGCGCGAGCTCCATGTTATTCGTGCTCCTTGAGCGTTTCGAGATGGTGCAGATCCAGGCTGTCGAACTGCTCGCGGATCTGGAAGAAGAACACACCCAGCACCAGCACGGCCACCAGCACATCGAGGGCGACGCCGAGCTCGACCACCATGGGCATGCCGTAGCTGGCGCTCATGGCGCCGAAGAACACCCCGTTCTCCATCGACAGGAATCCCACCACCTGCGACATCGCCTTGCGCCGGGTGATCATCATCAGGAAGGCGAGCAGCACCACGCTCACGGCGATCCCGATGGCGCTGCGGGTGGCGGTGCTCGCGAGCAGCGTGATCGGCTGCGCCAGCGCGAAGGAGAACACCACGACCAGCAGCCCGAGGATCATCGTGCCGGACACGTTGAGCAGCGACTCGGTGTCCCAGTACACCTCGAGCCTGCGGATCAGCCGGTGCAGCAGCCACGGCAGGAACGCCACCTTGAGCACCAGGGTCAGCGCCGCCGACAGATACAGGTGATCTTCTCCCGTGCGCCAGGCGAGCAGCAGGGTGGCCGCGGCGAGCACCGCGCCCTGCACGGCGTAGAGATTGACCAGCGAGACCAGGCGCCGCTGCGAGAGCATGGCGAAGGACAACAACAGCAGCAGCGCCGCACAGGAGTCGAGCAACTGCTGATCCAGGGGAAGGTGTGTCATCACGCTCATGCTCCGAGCAGCACGTGCACCAGCAGCCCGAGCACCGCGAACAGAAACGCGGTGGCGAGAAACTCCGGGATGCGCATGACCCGCATCTTGGCCGATACCGTCTCGATCAGCGCCAGTCCGGCACCGGCGAGCGCGAGCTTCACCGCGAGCGCCGGGATGGCCACCAGCAGACCCACCGGTCCGATGTGCGCCGTCGCCACCCCCCAGGGGAGGAACAGCGCGAAGCCGATGCAGACGTAATTGAACAGCTTCAGCTGCGCGGCCCATTCCATCAGGGCCAGGTGGCGCGCCGAATACTCGAGCACCATCGCCTCGTGGATCATGGTGAGCTCGAGATGCGTCGCGGGATTGTCGACGGGAATGCGCGCGTTCTCGGCGAGCAGCACCAGGATGAAGGCCACCGCGCTGAAAGCGAGCCCCGGGGACAGGCCGAGGTGTCCGGAGGCCAGGTGCGCGGTGATCACCGGCAGGGCGGTGCTCGAGGAAATCATCGAGGCGACGAAGATCACCATCAGCAGCGCCGGCTCGGCGAGAAACCCGACCATCATCTCGCGGCGCGCGCCGAGGGTGCCGAACGCCGTGCCGACATCCATCGCCGCCAGGGTCATGAACATGCGCGCGGCGGCGAACAGCCCCACCAGGGCGATGGCATCCGCCGACACGACCAGCGGCAGCCGCGTGCCCATCGACGGGATGATGCCCGCGGCGAGCACCATCGCGCCGAAGACGACGTAGGGCGCGATGCGGAACAGCGGTGAGGCGTTCTCGGCGATCACCGCCTCCTTGTGGAAGAGCTTGTGCAGGTTTCGGTAGGGCAGCCACAGGCTCGGCGCGCGGCGGTTCTGCAGCCAGGCACGGCACTGGTTCAGCCAGCCGAGAAACACCGGTGCCGCGGCGAGCGCCGCCGCGACTTCGAGCACCTGGGTGAGCCAGTCGACCGCTCTCATGACAGCAGCGCCACCGCCAGCAGCACCAGCAGCGTGGCGAAGCTGTACATCAGGTACACCGAGATCCGTCCCTGCTGCACGCGCGCCGCCGTGTTGGCCAGCCACTCCACGACGCCCGAGAGCGGCTCGTACAGCAGCCGCCAGATCCGCTCCCGGATGGCGATGCGGTAACGGGGCGCGGGCTCGGCCGGCTCGGGCAGCCGGCGCTCGATCTCGAAAAACGACTGGAACAGATGCCGGATCGGCTGGCCGAAACCCTCGGCCGTGTCCTGCATGCGCGCCGTGAGTGCGCCGAAGCCGCAGTCCCAGGCCGGGCCGCGCCGCACACGCTGGTGGTAGGTCAGGCGCACGGCGAGCGATGTCAGCAGCACCACCGCGAGGGTGGCCGTCAGGAACACCAGCGGCCCGTAGGAGACCGGCCGGCCGGGCACGGGCGCGAGCAGCCACCAGTCGGGCGAGGCCTGCGGCACGACCGCCCCGAGCAGCTCTCCGGTGACCGCCCCGAGCGCCCGGATGACCTGCAGGGGAAACAGGCCGAGCGCCAGGCAGCCGAGCGCGAGCCAGGACAGTCCGATCCGCTCGAGCCAGCCGCAGTCGTGCGCGGCGGCGAGCGCGCTCTCACGCGGCTGACCGAGGAAAATGACCCCGTAGAACTTCACCATGACGTAGCCGGCCAGCGCAGCGCCGAGCGCCACCAGCGCCATGCCCATCGGGATCAACAGGTTGACGAACGCGTGCGGCAGGTGGCCGGCGAACAGGAACGACTGCAGCAGCAGCCACTCCGACACGAAGCCGTTGAGGGGCGGAAGCCCGGCGATCGCGAGGGTCCCGATGAGCGTCAGCCACGCCACCCACGGCATGCGGTGGATCAGCCCCCCCAGGCGCCCGAGGTTGCGCTCCCCGGTCGCGTGCAGCACCGAGCCGGTGCCGAGAAACAGCAGGCTCTTCATGAACGAGTGATTGAGACAGTGATAGAGCGTGGCGAGCAGCGCCAGCGCGGCGACCGCCTGCAGCCCCGAGCCGGCGAAGACGATCGTCAGGCCGATGCCGGTGAACACCAGACCGATGTTCTCCACCGAGGAGTACGCGAGCAGGCGCTTCATGTCGGTCTGCACGGCCGCGAACAGCACGCCGTAGAAGACGGTGAGCAGGCCCAGGATCAGCGGCACGAGGCCCCACCACCACACCGGTCGGCCGAGCAGATCGAGCCCGACCCGCAGCATGCCGTAGACGGCGGTCTTGAGCATCACGCCGCTCATCAGGGCCGAGACCGGCGAGGGTGCCGCGGGGTGCGCCTCGGGCAACCACACGTGCAGCGGCACCAGTCCCGCCTTGGCCCCGAAGCCGACCAGCGCCAGCAGGAACGCCGTGGCGGCCCAGCCCGGCGAGAGGTGCGCCGCGCGCATCGCATGGAACGTGAACAGCCAGCTGCCGCCCTGCAGCACCCCGAAACACAGCAGCAGGCAGATCGCCCCCACGTGCGCCATCAGCAGGTACAGAAAGCCGGCGCGGCGGATCTCCGGGATACGATGCTGCGTCGTGACCAGGAAGTACGACGACAGGGCCATCACCTCCCAGGCCACGAGAAACCCGTAGGCATCATCTGCGAGCAGCACGGCGCCCATGCTGGCGAGAAACAGGTGGTACTGCAGGCACAGCAGTCCGGGCAGTGCGCCCTCGCCCTGGCGGAAATATCCCCCGGCAAACAGCGAGATACCCGCGGAGGACGCCCCGAGCAGCAGCAGGAACAGGCTGGCGAGCGGATCGAGCCGCAGGTGCAGCGGCAGATCGGGCAGGCCCACCGGCAGGATGAGCCGCTCCGTGCCCCCGCCGAGCAGGCTCGCCCCCGCGAGGATCGCCAGTGCCAGGCCGAGCAGCGCCCCCAGCGGAAACAGCGTCCGGCCGGCGAAACGCACGCTCGCCGGGCGCAGCAGACCGGCAAGACCGATGAGCGCCCAGCCGCAGAGCAGCGCGACGCAGCCAGTCAGGAGCGTTGGGGGAATCGTCATCACGGGGGGTGCGGCAGCCGGTGCATCGTATTATCATTGGATACACCTCGAATGTGAAGCAGATTGCACGCCGTGTCCCTCGAAGCGCGTACCGCCCGACTGACCATCCTGGTCGACCCACGCAAGAAAGCCGTGTTCGAGCGGCTGTGCGCCGAGGAGGACGCGACGCCGTCCCAGGTGGTGCGGCGCCTGATCCGCGCCTATATAGAGGAAAGGCAGGGTCGGCCCTGGCATCCGGACGACGAGCCGCGGCCGCAGGGCAGAGGCCTCTCGGCGGCCGCCGGTCAGAGGCTCCCGAGCCGGCGGATTTCGAAACAGCGGTGAATCCGCGGGTTCCGTTCGAAGTCGCGCGGCAGCGTGGCTGCGGACAGGTCAAGCACCGCGTAGCGCTGCTGCACCGAAGGGTCCATGCGCAAGCGCTGTGCGTTGCTCGAGAACACCAGCACCCCCGCCGGTGAGAGCAGCCGCATGCACGCCTCGATCAGCGAGGCATGATCACGCTGCACATCGAGCACCCCTGCCATGCGCTTGGAATTGGAGAACGTCGGCGGATCGAGAAAGATCAGGTCGTAGCGGGCCGGCGCGCCGTCCCGCAGCCACCGCAGGCAGTCGGCCTGGATGAACGCATGCGGTCCGGTATCGGCGATGTTCAGCCGCAGGTTGCGCCTCGCCCAGTCGAGATACGTCCTGGACAGATCCACTGAGGTGGTCTCGACCGCCCCGCCTGCCGCAGCGTACACGGTCGCCGTCCCGGTGTAGGCGAACAGGTTGAGAAAGCGTGCGCCCCGCGCCTGATCCCGCAGCCGCTCACGGGTCAGGCGATGATCGAGAAACAGACCCGTGTCGAGGTAATCCCCGAAGTTCACCTCGAACTTCAATCCCGCCTCGCTCACCACGTGGAACTCGGCCCGGCTGGCGAGCTTTTCATACTGTTCGCCGTGGCGGCTCCGACGTCGCATCCGGACTCTGATCCGCTCCGGCGCCACGCCGGTCGCCTGCGCAAGACTCGCCAGCACCTCCCCGCGGCGGCGGCGCACCGCCTCGAGCCCGATGTCCCCAGGCGCGGCATATTCCTGCACATAAAGCCAGTCCTGTGGCGGCTGCAGCTCACGGTACAGATCGATGGCGAAGGCGTACTCGGGCATATCCGCATCGTAGAGCCGGTAGCACGAGATCCCTTCGCGCCCCGCCCAGCTGGCCAGACGCTTGCGGTTCTTCGCGAGCCGGTTGGCGAACATGCGCGCCCCGGGAGTGTCGCGCAGCGAGCCTCCGGCCTTCGCCAGGGTGCCTGCCTGCCGCAGGCTCTGAGGCTCCACGGTCATCCTGAGCAACCGGCACTCGATCGGTCCGTTCCACAGCGCGTGCGTGCGCGCGGCACGGATGCCCAGCTCCATGCCGAGCTGCGGCGCGCCGGTCAGCACCGCCGCCTTCCAGCCCTGGAAGCGTTCACGCAGCACCACGCCGAGCTCGCGGTGCAGCGCGCGCGCCGTGTCCAGGTCCTCCAGGCGGACGCCGTAGGGCGGGTTGGTGCACAGCAGTCCCGGCCGCGGCTCACCGGACTCGGCCGGCGCCGCCTGCGACAGCGGACACACCTCGAAGCGCACCCACTGCGCGACACCGGCGCGCTCGGCATTGGCACGCGCATTCCGTATCGCAGCCGGATCGCGATCCTGACCCCGGATGATCACGGTGGGCGCAGCCGCGGCGAGACAGCGCGCAGCCGACTCCTGGCGCACGCGGCGCCACAGCGCCTCGTCGTGCCCCCGCCAGCCGAAAAAACCGAAGTACGGCCGGTGCAGACCCGGTGCGCAGCGCGCGGCCATCAGTGCCGCCTCGATCACCAGCGTGCCCGAGCCGCACAGGGGATCGAGGAACTGCGCGCCCGATGCCGCAAGCTCCGGCCAGCCGCTGCGCTGCAGCACGCCTGCGGCCACGTTCTCCTTCAATGGCGCCTCGCCGGCGGCGCCGCGGTAGCCGCGCCGATGCAGGCTCTCGCCCGAGAGGTCGATCGACAGGGTGATCGCGGCGCCGTGCGCATGCGCATGCACGCGCAGGCCCGGCCTGTCCAACACCACGTCGGGTCTGCCGCCGCTCGCCGCGCGCAGCGCATCGACGATGGCGTCCTTGAGCTTCAGCGCACCGAAGTGGCTGTGCGCGATCGTCGGGTGCCGGCCGCTGAACTCACAGGCCAGGGTCGCACCGGGGTTGAGCTGCGCCGGCCAGTCGACCGCGCGCGCGGCCTGGTAGAACGCCTCGGTGTCGGGCGCCTCGAATCGCGCGATCTCGAGCAGCACGCGATTGGCGAACCGCGATTCCAGGCAGGCGCGATAGGCGGTCTGCAGCGTGCCGACGAACGCCACCGCTCCCGCACGCTCGCGCACTTCCCGGGCCCCGAGCGCCTCGAGCTCCTGGGCCAACAGATCGGTGAGCCCCCGGGGGGCCGTAGCCAGCAGATGCAGCGCGTTCACTTCGTCACGCTCAGTCGATCCCGAATGGCGAGCAGCACATCGTCGCGCGACACTTCACCGAGAAGCGTGTGCCGCCACTGTCCAGGCGTGACAGGCAGTGTCCTCGCCTTCTCGCGCAGAAACCCGTCGAGCGCCTCGGTCAGCGACATGTCCGGCGAGAGCGCCTGGTTGACCGGTTGGGCGATATCCCCGACCGCCACCTCCCAACCGATCTCCCCCTTGTGCAGCCGCTCGAGCAGCTCGCGAGGCCTGAACCACGCCACCAGGTCACCGCCGTCGGTGACGTACACCCGGCGTACCGAGCGCTTCGGCAACCGGCCGAACACCTCGGACAGGGGTGTCTCGCGCGGCACCACCACGACCGCCGGCTTCACCAGCCCCGCCACCGTGCGCACGCGCCAGTCGTCGCCGTGCTCGGCCAGCATCGCCGGATCCAGCGTCGCGTCATACACCGACTTGCCGTGCCGATAGACCTTGGCGGTGTAATGCGCGGTCACGCACACCAGCATCAGCGGCAGCACGACATTGTAGTCGAGCGTCATCTCGAAGATCATCAGAATGGAGGTGAGCGGCGCCTGGGTCGTCGCCGCCAGGAACCCGCCCATGCCGATCACGCCGTAGGCGACCGGCTGATAGACGATGTGCGGCATCATCCACTGCAGCACGCCGCCGAACAGCGTGCCGACCGCAGCGCCGATGAACAGTGACGGCGTCAGCACACCGCCCACGCCGCCGGAGCCGACGGTGAATGTCGTGGCCAGCACCTTGGCGAGCAGGATCACGAGCAGCCACCAGCCGAACAGCTGCCCGAGCAGGATGTGGCTCACCACGCTGTAGCCGTTGCCCCAGACCTGGGGCACGTAGACCGAAATGATCCCGACGGCCAGGCCGCCGAGCGCAAGCTGCGCGTACAGCGGCAGTTTCAGCCCGATGAATTTCGACTTGGCGTAATCGAGCAGCGCCAGGAAGGGCGGCGCCAGATGTCCGAGCACCACGCCGAGAATGACGAAGAAGATCAGCTCCCAGTTGGTGACCACCACCACGTGCGGCACGTCGAACACTTTGCCGAAGTGCACCACCCGATGCAG
>JAKAFQ010000183.1 GCA_021817875.1 Pseudomonadota bacterium | reverse complement strand
GCGCTGGCGCCCCGCGATGAGGTCGGTCATGTGGACATCGTAGGGCGCGAAACCCGCCCGATCGAAGCAGGCCGCGGTCTCGGTGTGGCTGTTGACCCCCTGCTCGCGCAGCACCGCCACCTTCGGGCGGGCGCCGCGCAACACGCAGGGTGCGGCGATGTCCTCCTGCGGATCGAAGCTCAGCGAGACCGCGAGGCCCGGGTCCTCGAGCGAGGTCTGCGCGGCGTATTCCTCGTCGGCACACTGCGGATCGTCGCGCAGGCGGCGCATCTGCCAGCTGGTCTCCGACCAGGCGGCGCGCAGCGCACTCCAGGGCTCATCGAGCACCCACTCCTGCCCGATCCGCACCCGCAGCTGCATCCGGCGCGTGGGGGTCCCGAGCCGCAGCGCCACGAGGCCGTGCGCGGCGAGAATGTCAGCGACCCGGCCTTCGCGCTGCGCGTCGATCTGCAGCACCACGCCCGGCTCTTCGGCGAACAGCTGCTCGAGCGCCGAGCCGCGCGCCGGCGGCAGACTGAGCTCCAGGCCGCAGTGACCCGCGAAGGCCATCTCCAGCACCGTCACGATCAGGCCGCCGTCGGAGCGGTCGTGATAGGCGAGCACCCGATCCTCGCGGCGCAGCTCGGCGAGCGCCGCGGCCAGCCGGACCAGCCGCTGCGGATCATCGAGGTCGGCAGGCGCCTCGCCGAGCTGTCCGTACACCTGCGCCAGCGCCGAGCCTCCGAGCCGATGACGGCCGGCGCTGAGATCGATCAGCCACAGCGCCTCGTCTTCGCGGGCGCGCAGCACCGGCGTCAGGGTCCTGCGCGCATCGCGCACCGGCGCAAACGCCGACACGATGAGCGAGACCGGCGCCACCACGGATTGCTCGCCGGCCTCGTCCCGCCAACGGGTGCTCATCGACAGCGAGTCCTTGCCCACCGGGATGGCGATGCCGAGCGCCGGACACAACTCCCGGCCGACCGCGCGCACGGTCTCGTAGAGCGCCGCGTCCTCGCCCGGCTCGCCGCAGGCCGCCATCCAGTTGGCCGAGAGGCGGATCTCGCCCAGCGTGCCGATGTCGGCCGCCAGGATGTTGGTGATGGCCTCGGCCACCGCAAGGCGTCCGGAGGCCGGGGCATCGAGCAGCGCCACCGGCGTGCGCTCGCCCATGGCCATGGCCTCTGCCGCGTGGCCCCGGTAGTCGGCGAGCGTCACCGCCACGTCGCTCACCGGGACCTGCCAGGGCCCTGCGAGCGGATCGCGGCTGACCAGTCCGCCCACCGTGCGATCACCGATGGTGATGAGGAAGGTCTTGTCGGCCACGGCCGGCAGGCGCAGCACGCGATACAGCGCCTCGCGCACTTCGATGGAGGCGAGCTCGAGCGCCCGGCGCGCCGGGGCCACGCTGCGCACCTCGCGGGTCATGCGCGGCGGCTTGCCCAGCAGCACCTCGAGCGGCATGTCGATCGGCTCGCCGCCGAGCAGCGGATCGCGCACGGTGAGCCGGCCGGTGCCGTCGATCTCCCCGATGACAGCGAACGGACAGCGCTCGCGCGCCGCAATCGCGCTGAATACCGCGAGGTCCGCCGGCGAGACCACGACGACGTAGCGCTCCTGGGCCTCGTTGCACCACAACTCGAGCGGCGACAGGCCGGGCTCGGCGCTCGGGATCGCGCGCAGGTCGAGCTTCGCGCCGCGCTGACTGTGCGCCACCGCCTCCGGCACGGCATTCGACAGTCCGCCCGCGCCCACATCGTGAATCAGCAGGATGGGGTTGGCCTCGCCCAGGGCCCAGCAGCCGTCGATGACCTCCTGGGCACGGCGCTGGATCTCGGGGTTGCCGCGCTGCACCGACGCGAAGTCCAGATCGGCGTGCGAGGCGCCGCTGTCGAGGGAGGAGGCGGCGCCGCCGCCGAGCCCGATGAGCATCGCCGGCCCGCCGAGCACGATGAGCTGACCGCCCACCGGCACTGCGGATTTCTCGACGTGCGCGCGGCGCACATTGCCGAGTCCGCCGGCGATCATGATGGGCTTGTGGTAACCGCGCACCCGGCCCGGCGCATCCGCGGGGGTGTGCTGCTCGAAGGTGCGGAAGTAACCGCAGATGGCCGGCCGGCCGAATTCGTTGTTGAACGAGGCCGCGCCGATCGGCGCCTCGAGCATGATCTCGAGCGCCGAGGCCATGCGCGCCGGCCCCGCGAACGGCCGCTCCCAGGGCCGCTCGTATCCCGGAATGCGCAGGTCCGACACCGTGAAACCGGTGAGTCCCGCCTTGGGCCGGGCGCCGCGGCCCGTCGCACCCTCGTCGCGAATCTCGCCTCCCGAGCCGGTCGCCGCGCCCGGGAAGGGCGAGATGGCGGTCGGATGATTGTGGGTCTCGACCTTGATCAGGATGTCGATCGGCTCGGCGCGCTCCTGGTAGGCGCCGCTGCGCGGATCGGAGAAATAGCGCACGCCGTGCGCGCCCTCGATCACCGCGGCATTGTCGCGGTAGGCCGAGAGCACCCCCTGCGGGTGACAGGCGTGGGTGTGACGGATCATCGCGAACAGCGAGTCCTCGCGCACCTCGCCGTCGATGATCCAGCGGGCGTTGAAGATCTTGTGCCGGCAGTGCTCGGAGTTCGCCTGCGCGAACATCATCAGTTCGGCATCGGTCGGATCACGCCCGAGCTGCGCGAAGCTCGCGAGCAGGTAATCGATCTCGTCGGGGGAGAGCGCGAGCCCCATCTCGCGGTTGGCGAGTTCGAGCGCCGTGCGTCCCGCGGCGAGCCCGATGCGGCGCACGGACCGCGGCGAGGCCTGACGGAACAGCCCGGCCACCTCGGCCGGATCGAACAGCGCCCGCTCCGTCATGCGATCGAGCAATGCGCTCGAGAGGCGCGCAAGCCTCGGCGCACCCAGGGCGGCCGCCGTCAGCCGGTACTCGATGCCGCGCTCGATGCGCCGCACCGCCTCGAGCGCGCACACCCGGGCAATGTCCGTCGCCTTGCTCGACCACGGCGAAATCGTCCCCTCGCGCGGCACCACCCACAGTGACTGCCCGCCCGGCTCGCCCGGGGGCAGCGTCGGGCCGTAGGTGAGCAGCCGCTCGAGACGCTGCCGCTCGTCGGGCCCGAGCGGCCGATCGAGCGCCACGAAGTGCACGAAGCGCGCCGTGAGCGCGGTGATCGCTGGTTCCCGCGCGCGCAGCCGCTCGAGCAGCTTTTCGATCCGGAACCCCGACAGGGCCGGAGCGCCCGGCAGCGTCAGAACCAGGGGCTCGCTCATGGAGGCGATTTACTTTTTCTCGCCCGGGGGCACCGAGTACAGCGGCATCGGGAACTGCGCCACGCTCGCCCCGCCCTCGAGCGCCGTGATCTTGCTCACCCCCTGCTTCTTGACCTCGTCGATGCGCAGCACCGAGTGCAGCGGCAGGAAGGTGCGCTTGACCCCGCTGAATTCGCTCTTGATGCGTTCCTCGGACGGGTCGAGCACCACCGAGGAGCGCTCGCCGAAGACCAGGTCCTCGACCTCGATGAACCCGAACAGCTCGCCATGGTTGACCTTGCGGGCGTAGACCTCGTAGACCTTGCCCTGGTGGGCGAACATAATGCGGAAAATGTGACTGGCTGCCATGGATCGCGGAAGACCCGCTGCTAGTTTGGGAGCCACATTATAGGGGGTATCCTCACCCCCGCCCGGCAAATCGGGCGGCCGCGGGCGGTACCCGCTTTTCTGCGCACGAGCGGCGCCCGAGTGAAGGAGTTTTCGATGCAACCCCGACGCGCTCGCGTCGCCCCCGGCAACCGCCCCGGTACACGGCGAGGCTGCTGAGCATGGCGCTTCGCCTGCACGTCATCAGCGAGCATCGGCACCTGGCCGATCACGAGAGCATGACCTTCGGGGTCAGCGGCGGCACGATCGGCCGCTCGGCGGACAATGACTGGGTGCTGCCCGATCCGCGCCGCTACATCTCGGCCCACCATGCCCGGGTGCATTTCCGCGACGGGCATTATTACCTGGAAGACATCAGCACCAACGGCGTCTACGTGAACGATGAAGCCGAACCGCTCGCCAAGCGCGGCTCGGAGGGCTACCTGCTGCGCGAGGCCGACGTGCTGCGTCTCGGGGAATACCGCATCATCGTGTCGCTCGAGGGCGCTTCCGCCGGCGATTCCGCCCTGGTGCCCTCGCGCATCATGGCGGTCCAGCCGCTCGGAGCGGCGCAGACCGACATCGGGGCCGTGCTCGATCTGGACGATCTGCTGGCGGTGGACACCCCGGGCGCGGCAGCGCCCGATGTGCGCACGCCCGCGGCCAGGTCCCGGCCCGAGCCGACCGAGGACACGGTGGCGCGGC
Source organism: Pseudomonadota bacterium (assembly GCA_021817875.1). Next base: position 3,333 of record JAKAFQ010000183.1, on the reverse strand, counting down.
GCATCGCGCGCCTGGCGCGCGCGGCAGGCCGGGAAGCACAAGCCGGAAGCGGGGACGGTACGCCCGATCCTCCGGGGGTGCAGGCCTTTCTGCGGGGCGCCGGGCTCAAGCCCGCCCAGCTGCCCGGACAGACCTCGGCGCTGCTGCACCTGGCCGGGCGGCTGCTGCGCGAGGCGCTGGTGGGCCTGAAGGACGTGGAGCGCACCCAGGAACAGATCCGGGCGCATCTTGGCGTGGCGGTGCCGCTGCCGCCGCCGGAAGCCGGTCCCTCGCCCGGGCAGTCGACCGTCGAGGAGCTGCTGCTCAGCCTGATCCGCCAGCACGAGGAGCACAGCCTCGATGCGGTGCGGTGGCTGCGCGAGCGGCACGATGCGCTCAAGGCTCACGAGCAGGCCCTCGCCCAGGCCCAGCGGACGGCCTTTCTGCAGTTCCTCGGCCAGCTCGACCCGGCGCAGCTCGAAGCGCGCTTCGAGCGTGCCGCCCGGGACCCGGGCGGACCCCGGTACTGGGAGCTGTTCAGCGCCTTTTATCGCAGTCTCCTCGGCCCCGCGGGTCAGCTCCCTCGCAGCTTCGTGGAGGCCGTTGCCGAGGCCTACAAGGAGACCCTGCAGCCCCATACGCACGACATGCCGCAGGGCGGCGGCGCCCCCTCGGAGGCGCACCGCTGAGACTCGCGACCGGAACCCCGGCGCGGCTGCCGGCCAACCGGATGCGCGTCTCAGTTTTCAGGCCCGGCTTCAAGTCGGCCGGCCCGCTACCGCTAACGCTCTCCGGCAGATGCGCAAAGGGCTGCCCCGTGACCCGGCGGGGCCGGGCTCTCGGGACGCAGCGCAGGGGGGGTGATCGGTGAGCGACGGCCGCGGCGACTTCGACAGCGACGGCGCAGTACGACAGGATCTGTCCGCCCTCCCGGACAGCGCGCAGGCCGGGCGGTACGAACCCACCGCGGCGCAGCTGCGCGAGCGCATCGCCTTCCAGGAAACGCTGCTGAATGCGCTCACCGACATCGGGATCCAGCAGATGGTCATCACCGATGGGCGCATCGTCCACGTCGGCAACCGCGCGCTCGCGCGCGAATTCGGCTTCACCGACGCCATGATCGCGGCGCACCCGCCGCTCGAGTCGATCCTGCACCCCGACGACCGCGCGCGCATCCTCGACTACCATCGCCGGCGGCTGGCGGGCGAGCCCGTTCCGGACACCTACGAGCTCGCGTTGCTGACCCGCAGCGGCGAGCGGCGCGAATTCGAGGTATCCGTCTCGGTGGTGCCGGGCAGCAGTCCGCCTCGTGTCATCACCGTCGGGCGCGACATCACGGAGCGCAAACGCGCCGAGGCGGCGCTCGAGGAGGCCCGCAGGGCCGTCGCGGCCCGCGAACATCAGTTTCGCAGCCTGGTGGAGAACCTCCCCGACCTCATCGTCCGCTACGAGAAAGACCTGCGCCGCAGCTACGTCAGCCCGGCGTTCGAGCGCTTCACCGGCCACGAGGCCCGCCAGGTCGTCGGCCGCTCTCCGCTCGAGAACTGGGTGGCGCCCGGCGATGAGGCCGACCGCACCCGACACCTGGCCGCCCTCCGGCAGGTGGCCGACACCGGTCAGGCGACGGAACGGGAGCTGACCTCGACCCAGGCCGACGGCACGCGCAGCGTGATCCGCATCCGTTACGTTCCCGAGCTCGAGAAGGACGGCCAGTTGAGCGGCGTGCTGGCGGTCGGACAGGACATCACCGCCCAGCGCGCCATGGAGGATCGGCTGCGCATGACGGCGAGCGTCTTCAGCGCGACACGCGAGGGCATCATGATCACCGATGCCTCGGGCCGCATCCTCGAGGTCAACCCCGCCTTCAGCCGCATCACCGGCTACGAGCGCGGCGAGGCGCTCGGCGCCACCCCGAGTCTGCTCGCCTCCGGACGCCATGATCACTCCTTCTTCCGCGCCATGTGGTCGAGCCTCAGCCAGCAGGGTCACTGGAGCGGGGAGATCGTCAATCAGCGGCGCAACGGCGAGCGCTACACCGCGCAGCTCGACATCGCGGCGGTCGACGGCCACAACGGCTCCGTGCGGTACTTCGTCGGCGTGCTCGCCGATGTCAGCCGCCTGAAGCAGCACGAAGCCCACCTGCGCCACGTGGCGTATCACGACGACCTGACCGGGTTGCCGAATCGCCTGCTGCTCAGAAAACGTCTGACCAGGGCCATCGAGCGCGCCGAGCGCCGCGGGCACCGGGTCGCCGTGCTGTATCTGGACCTCGATGGCTTCAAGCCCGCCAACGACGTCCATGGCCACGCCACCGGCGACCAGGTCCTGCAGACCGTGGCGCGCAGACTGGCCGACAGCGTGCGCTCCAGCGACGTGGTGGCGCGCATCGGTGGTGACGAGTTCGTGGCAGTGCTCGCCGACGTACCGAGCCTGCCGGAGTGCGAAGCGACCGCGCACCGCCTCCTCGATGCGATCAACGAGCCCATCGTGGTGCAGGGACGGTGCCTGACGCTCTCGGCCTCGATGGGCGCGAGCCTCTTCCCGGACGACGAGCGCGACCCGGACATCCTGCTGCGCTACGCCGATCACGCGATGTATTCCGCCAAGGCGGCCGGACGCAACCAGTTGATCTTTTATGGCGCGATCGCCGACTGCAAGACCCTCGGCGATGCCCGGATGATTCACGACCTGCGCCAGGCGCTCGAGCAGGATCAGTTCACCGTGCACTATCAGCCGATCGTCGACATCGCCACGGGCCGGATCGTGAAAGCCGAAGCCCTGGCGCGCTGGCTGCACCCGAGTCGCGGCCTGGTGCTGCCCTCGGTGTTCATCCCGGTCGCGGAGAACAGCGGCCTGATCCACGCCATCGGCGAGCGGGTGTTCCGGCACGCCGCGCGCGTCGCCCGGGAATGGAACCGGCGCGCCTCGGCGCCGCCGGACGACCTGCTGCGGATCGCCGTCAACCGATCGCCGCGGCAATTCACCAGTCGTGATGGGGCGTCGGGCTGGCTGAAACATCTGAGCAGCGAGGGCATCTCGGGACGGATGCTGAGCATCGAGATCACCGAGGGTCTGCTGCTCGAGGACCGCGCCGAGGTGTTCGCGCAGCTCGAGCAGATGCAGGGTTTCGGCATGACGGTCTCGCTCGATGACTTCGGCACGGGGTACTCGTCGCTGTCGTACCTGAAGAAGTTCGACATCGACTACATCAAGATCGACCGCTCCTTCATCCGTGACATCTCGGTGGACGAGAGCGACCGCGCCATCGTCGAGGCGATCATCGCCATCGGCAGGCGCCTCGGCATCAAGCTGATCGCCGAAGGCGTCGAGACCCGGGCGCAGGCCGAGCTGCTG
>JAKAFQ010000182.1 GCA_021817875.1 Pseudomonadota bacterium | reverse complement strand
TCTTCGAAGTCGCCGACATCGGCCTGGTCGCAGACCTCTTCCAGGTGGTGCCGCAGATCGAGGCGCTGCTGTAAAAACAAACCCCTGCGCGAGCCGCGCCCGCGCAGGGGTTTGAGGTCAGCAGCCAGGCTTACAGCTGACTCAGCACATACTCGGCGGCCGACACCTTGAACTGTCCCGGCGCCTCGACATTCACCTGCTTCACCACGCCGTCCTCGACGAGCAGCGCAAAGCGCTGACCGCGCAGGCCCATGCCGAACCCGCGCGCGTCGAGCTCCAGACCGAGCGCCCGGACGTAATCGCCGTTGCCGTCGGAGAGCATCAGCACCTTGTCCCCGACACCCGAGGCCTTGCCCCAGGCATTCATGACGAACACGTCGTTCACCGCAACGCAGGCGATGGTGTCGACGCCCTTGGCGCGCAGCTGATCGGCCAGTTGCACGAACCCCGGCAGATGCTTCGCGTCACAGGTCGGGGTGAACGCGCCGGGGACCGAAAACAGCACCACTTTGCGGCCTTTGAAGAGCTCCTCGGTCGTGACGTCCCGCGGACCCTCCTGGGTCATGGTTTTCAGCACGCCCGAGGGCATGCGTGCGCCGACTGCGATGGCCATGGTTCGATCTCCTGATGATGGGGCAGAGAACTGTGGACCGGCGCCTCAGGCCGCCGAGCGGGCCTTGAGGCTCCACAGCGAGGCCAGCCGCTGCAGGGTCGGATCGCCCTGCACGGCCCCGAAGGACTTCAGCGCGCCGTTCCTGTCGCCCGACTTCAGCTGCGCGATGCCGAGCAGCAGATGCGCCTCGGCGGGGCTCTTCAGGCCACCCTTGGAGATGCCCTGGCTGAACTCCGTCACCGCCTTGGCGTACTGCTGGTAGCCGAGGTACGCCAGACCGACGTTGACATCGGACTGTCCCGTCGCCTGCTTCGCGGCCGCCGCGGCAGTCTCGGCGAGACCGCCGGCCAGGTCGCGCTGGGCCTTCGCCTTGGCATCGGAGAGCACACGCTCGGCCTTGGCCTGCTGGTGCGGATGACCGGCGAACATGTTGTTCTTCAGCGCCGAGGTCAGCACCTGTACGGCTTCACCCGGGTCGTTGGCCTCGATGGCGAGCTCGGCGTAGTTGGTGAACTCGTGCGCCTGCTGCATCACGCCCACATCGAACGCCAGGCGGTAGGCCTGCAGCAGGTTGGCATCGCTCTTGACCGTCTGCAGGGTCTTGTAGATGAGGTACTGCCAGTACTGCGGCTGCGGGTAGTAGACCACCAGCTGCTCGACCGAATTGAGCAGACAGTTGTCATCGTGCAGATGCTGGCAGGAACTCTGCACCAGCTGCAGGGACTGCTTGCTCGGCTTCCCGCCGCGCTTCACCGCGGCGGCGATCAGGCCTTTCTCGAACTGGATCGTGCCGCGCCAGTCGCCCTTGAGGTAGTACGCCTGGCCGACCAGGGTCGGCATCTGCGCATCCGCCCAGCCGTGCTGGATCGCGAGCGTGCCGTACTCGATCGCCTTCTGGTAGTTGTGCATCTGGTAGTAGATCTGCGCCAGTGCGGTGGTGAACTGCGCTTTCTGCGCCGGCGTCACGTACGGGTCGCTGCTCAGCTCCTCGAGCTTCGGGGCGAGCTTCGCGTAGTTGTTGGTCTTCTCGTAGGCGAACACGTACAGCTGGGTCTCGACGTGCCGCGAATACGGGGTCTGCCCCGACAACGCCGAGGCCTGATCGAGCAGCGAGAGCGCCGCGGTGTAATCGCCTTTCTGGATGTTCTTCTGCGCGGCCTGCAGCTTCAGACCCACATCCCGGGTCAGTTTCTGCGGCGGGGCGGCGTGGGCCGGCACGGCCCCGAAGAATCCCACCGCCACCAGCGCGGCACTGAGCGCCAGCGCAGGCACCAGAGCGCCTTTGAGCTTCATGAGACTGTCTCGCATTGCTAGGTTCATGGATACGTGATACGTCGCCGGGCCGCTACTGGGCGAACTCGGAGGTGTTGACGAAGCCGATCTTGTGCATGCGGTTGCGCTGCGCATCCGCCAGCACCTTCGCCACGATGCCGTACTTGGCCATGCCGTCGGGATTGAGGTGAATCTCCGGCTGCGGATTCTTGTCCGTCTCGGCGGCGAAGTAGGCATCGAGCGTCTGCATGTTCGGCACCACCGTGCCATTCCAGGTGATCGTGCCGTCGAAATCGATGCCGAGATTGATCACTTCGGGCTGCACGGGCGGCGGCGGCGGATTGCCCTGCGGCAGATCGAGCTTCGTCGAGTGGGTCATCACCGGCAGCGTGATGATCAGCGTGACGAGCAGCACCAGCATGACGTCGATGAGCGGCGTCGTATTGATATCGACCATGGGTCCTGAGCTGGACCCGACATTCATAGCCATGGATTCAGGACTCCTCGAACGCGTTTTCGCACGAGAATGCGTGGATCATTGTGCGCCCGCCGTCAGCTCGTTGGGGCTCGGCTGAGTGATGAAGGCGATCTTCACCATGCCGCCGCGCTGCAGCTCGTAGAGCACGTGCCCGACCGACTTGTAGTCCGCATTGCGGTCGCCGCGAATGTGCACGTCGGGCTGGGGGTTCTGCACCGCGGCCTGCTCGATTTCCTGCAGCAGCGCCGTGTCGTTCGGCACCTCGTGGTCGTTCCAGAAGACATTACCCTGCTGATCGACCGCGATGGTGATCGTGCCGGGCTCGGTCTTGGTCGGCTGATTGTTCGCGTGCGGCAGATTCACCGGTACGGTCTTGGTGATCACCGGAATCGTAATCAAGAAAATGATGAGCAGCACCAGCATGACGTCGACCAGCGGCGTCGTGTTGATCGTGGCCATCACGCCCGGTTCTTCTTCCGAGCCCCCTCCGATATTCATCGCCATTTTTGAAAGCTCCTCAGCTCTCAGCTCTATGCGGCACGAGGGCCGCGCTACGCGCCGTACCTGGCCTCAGGCCCACGCGGGCCCGCGCCCGCTCTGCTGCGCCATCCCTGCGCCGGGTGGCGGGGTCCGGGGCAGGCGCTCCTGCGCCTGCCCGCTGTGCCGCAGTGCGGCTGGCACCCGTGGCTCCAACGCGGTTCGCCCGATGACAGCCCTATCATCGGGCGCGGACTCACTTGCGGGCCGCCGCCGCCGCCGGCGCGCCCGTCGGCCGGGCTCCGCCTGCGTTGCCGCCGCCGCCGCCCTCGACTCGAGCGCCGCTCACCAGGTAGGCATGCACGTCGCTCGCGAAGTTCCGCAGCGCATCCTGCAGCATCTTGTTGCGGCCGAGCAGCCAGTTGTAGCCCCACACCGCCGGCACCGCGGCGAACAGGCCGAGCGCGGTGGTGATCAGCGCGCCACCGACCGGGCCGGCCACCTTGCCGATGCTCGCCTGACCGGCGAGTCCGATCGCGATCAGCGCGTTCATCACGCCCCAGACCGTGCCGAACAGACCGACGAACGGCGCCGAGGAGCCGACCGTCGCCAGAAGGCCGAGGCCACGCTGCAGGCCACCGTTGACCTGCTCCACCGAGCGCTGCAGCGACATGGTGATCCACTCGTGCAGGTCGATGCGGTCGGTCAGACGTCCGTCGTGATGCGACACGGCCCGCAGGCCGTCCTCGGCGATCATGCGGAACTCATTGCCCTTCTTCAACTTCTCGACGCCTTCCTTGATCGACGGAGCCGCCCAGAATTGCTTCTCGGCCTGGCGCGCCGCCTGGCGCAGTTTGCGCTGATCCCACAGCTTGGTCAGGATGACGTACCACGAGATCAATGACATGAACAGCAGCAGCAGCATCACGAACTGGATGACGATACCGCCGTGTTCCCACGTGCCGGTCATGCCGTAGGGGTTGCTGACGGTTGCGACGTTTTGGGTGGCCATAAATTTCCTCAGATCACAAGATAACCGCGTTGGACGATGCGGCGTCGAAAAGCGAAGGACTCGGAAGCATCAATGGAGATCAGAAATCGTTGAGCTGGAACTTGATGGGCAGCTGTCCGCAGAAGTTGATCGGCACGCCGTTGCGCTTCTCCGGCGTCCAGTGTCCGGAGGTGGCGCGGGCATAGCGCAGCGCGGCCCGGTCGAGCCGTGGGCTGCCCGAGGATTTCACGATGCTCGGCTCGCGTGACAGCCTGCCGTTGGGGCCGACGCAGATGTCGACCACGGCGGTGCCCTCCTCGCCGAGACGCTGCGAGGCGGACGGATAGAAATCCTGCGTCGCGGGGAAATCCCTGCCGCGACCGAGCGGGGTGTACGAGTAGTGCACCGGCGGCGGCGGCGCGGCGCGGACCACGTGCCGGGTGACGGTGATGGCGTGAGTCTGCGCGGCGGCCGGCACGTTGATCTGGATCACCGGCGGGGGAATCTGCACCTGCTGGTGTTGCAGCTGCGGCGGCGGCGGCGGCGGCGGTTTGATGTGCTTGACGTGCTGCTGCACGATCGTCGTCTTGATCGGGGGTGCGGCGAGTTCGACGGCCCGTTGAGCCAGTCCCGACGCAAGCAGATAAATGAGTGCGAGATGCCCCGCGATGATCGCGAAGAGCACCGCCGTGCGGCGCGTAAAAAACTGGGTGTCGTGTACGTATGCGCTCATATGTGATTGCTTAAGCGTCGCTGTGACCTATCCGAAAACACCGGATCAAAAACACAAGCCTTACACGGTAGCGGTCTTTCCACTTGCCCGCAAGCGGCCCGATCCGGACCTGACGTGACCGGCGGTGTTCGCCGTCCGGCGATTCATGATTTTCAGGACACACGTCCAATATTCAGGACACGCGCCCTTGGCCTCCCGGGCCGGCTCGCGTGTAGCTCAAACCCCCTACTGACAGATCCGGTCTCACGGCAACCTGAGGGCTGAGAGCCTGAGGCGCACGCCATGTGCATCCCACGATGCGGGGCCGAACTGTAACCGCTACCTTGCCCGCTGACAACTGCCTCACGCGCTCATTCAAATCCGATGACGCCCTACGGTAATAAAGGTCATACCGGGAAATCCATCGTGATCTCGACCGGAACGGCTCGGCCACGCGGAGCGGCCTGGCCGAGACCCGGCCCGGCGGTGGCGTGCGATTGGCGAACAGGCCACGCACGGCGGCGCCGGGCGCTTTGCGCGCCGCGCAGCCGTCCCGGCGCCGCGCGAGCCGACCCTCGACCGGCCTTTGTCGCTTGAGCGCATCAACGATGTTGCACGGGCCGCCGCTCAGGCGGCCAAGGCGAGCGCCGAGATCTTCGCGCACGCAAGGGCCGCTCACCGGACGAGGGCGGGAGCGGAAGAAAATTGTTCCTTGCTGATCCAGGTCACATCCCTTCCCGTATCGTCGGACGCCGTTCGCGGCGGCGGAACCGAACGTCCCGCGCAGTACGCCCCTGGACGCCGCGGCGGCTGATCGGGCCACGGCGCCGGCATCGGCGGCGCACACCGCTGCGATACGCCTGTCGCGGCGCGCGGGACGCACGCGGTGGAGGCGATGCCGTTGCGCGCCCCGCACAGCACAGGCATGAGGGACTCAGGCGTAGCGGGCCGCGATCAGCCGGTAAAGCGCCCGGATGCACTGGGCCTCGGCGCCCACGGGACGCCCCGGGCGATCCTTGCCGTTCCAGGCGTACAGATCGATGTGGATCCAATCCGTGGACGGCGCAACGAAGCGCTTCAGGAACAGCGCGCCGATGATCGAGCCGGCGAAGGGCGTCGCGGCCACATTGCCGAGATCGGCGATCTTGCTGCTGAGCTCGTCCTCGTAACCGGACCACAGCGGCAGCGGCCAGAGCGGATCGGCCTCCTCGTCGCCGGCGCGGCGCAGCGCTTCGGCCAGCTCCGGGCGGTTCGAGTACAGCGCCGGTATTTCCGGTCCGAGCGCCGTGCGGGCCGCACCCGTCAGGGTCGCGAGGTCGACCAGCAGATCGGGACGCTCCTCCTCGGCTGCGGCGAGCGCATCGGCGAGCACCAGCCGGCCCTCGGCGTCGGTATTGCCCACCTCCACGGTGAGCCCCTTGCGCGAGCGCAGCACATCCCCTGGTCGGTACGCGGCGCCGCCCACGGCATTTTCGACCGCCGGGATCAGCACCCGCAGCTGGATGGGGGCCTCCAGACGCATCAGCAGATCCGCGAGCCCGAGGGCGCAGGCCGCTCCGCCCATGTCCTTTTTCATCAGCAGCATGGCCGCCGAGGGCTTCAGGTCGAGCCCGCCGCTGTCGAAACACACACCCTTGCCCACCACGCTCACCCGCGGAGCGTCCCGCTCGCCCCAGCGCAGATCGATGAGCCGGGGTGCACGGGGGCTCGCCGCGCCGACCGCCCTGAGCAGCGGGAAACCGGCGAGCTCTCCGCCCATGAGCACCTGACAGCGCGCCGCGCGCTGCCGGGCCAGATCGAGCGCCGCATCGGCCAGCTCTTCCGGACCCAGGTCATTGGCCGGGGTATTGATCAGATCCCGCGCCAGCGCCATCGCCTGCGCGGCCGCGACCGCGTAGCGCAGATCCGCCCCTTGCGGCGGGACCAGCACGGCCCTGGCCCCCTCGGGCGTGAGCCGGTAGCGGCTCATGCGATAGCCGCCGATGAGCCAGCCGAGCACGAAGTGTGTCGCTGCCCGGGGCGGCAATGGCCGCGCGAGACGCCAGGCCATCGCCGGGAGCCTCTCGGTGAGTCCGGCCGCGTGCCAGGCGGTGAGCTGCCCGGCCTGCGGCAATGGCCCGAGACCGAGCACCGCCCCGCCGACCCCCCCCTCGGCCGGAAGCGTCAGCACACGATGGCGCTCGGCCTGAAAGCCATGTGCGCGTACCCACGCGGCCCACGGCGGGCCGAGACTCGCGAGCCAGTCGGGGAACTCCGCTTCGCTGACGATCCACAGGGGGAGACTGTCTCCGGGATCGACGCTCAATAACATTTCGTGCGACACGGCTTCAGCATAGCGCGGCGCAGCCTCGCCTCGCCAGAACGATCGACGCGGGCAGCGCCCCGCGCAGGCATGGCGCACAACAGCAAGCGACGGCCGGCACAGGCGTCACGCGGGCGCGGCATGCGCAATGCGCACACGGCGGGGCCGCCCGGAGCACCGGGAGCGTCCGCGGGCCATTTGACAACAATGCGGCGGTTGTGCTGACATCCGTCTCCATCATCCATTTTTTTTCGTCCCCGGCCATGCCCGTGGTACCCGCCGACCTGCCGCTTTCCCCCGGGGCGCCGCGCGCGCCGCGGGCGGCATTCGCGCTGCAGCCGGTACTGCTTATCGGACTGCTGCTCCTTGCGGGCAGCCGGCGCGGGGATCTCGCGATCGCCTGAGGGCACTCGGGCAGAGGCGAGAAAGGAGACCAGAACCCCGCACCGGCCCACCGCCGCTGCGGGGTTTTTGTTTGTGGTGCACTGAACGGGCCTGCGGCCGTACGGTGTGTGGATCGGGCCGGACGCGCCTGCGGCCGTTCGGACCATGACTGTGATTCTGACCTGACATCCGGGGCCTGAAGGCCGATTGGGAGTATTCGAGATGAAGCTGTATTCGCACAAAGACGTCGACAAGAAGGCCCTGCGGGGCGCGCGCATCGCCGTGATGGGCTATGGCAGCCAGGGCCGGGCGCACGCGCTGAACCTCAAGGACAGCGGCTTCGATGTGGTCGTCGGTGTGCGCAAGGGCGGTCCGGGCTGGAAGAAGGCGAAAAAGGACGGCCTGGAGGTCGCCGAGCCGGCCCGCGCGGTCC
>JAKAFQ010000181.1 GCA_021817875.1 Pseudomonadota bacterium | reverse complement strand
TGCGCGCGCTCAGGATCGACCCCCTGGCCTACCAACCGGGGCAGGATCTCGCGGGTGAAGAACGAGCGGGTGCGAAGCCCGTCGGGCAGGTCGGGGAGCCGCGCCGCGAGCGTCTCCCGCCAATGGCGCTTCTGGCACTGGGACGACACGCGCAGCCGATTGGCGTTGCCGAAAGGGATGCGCTTGGCGAGCCCCGCTTCGTCGCGGTTGAGGAGGCTCGCGGGATAGCTGACGAGAGTGTGGATTTGGAGGAACATCGATCGATTCTCCTTAGGTCGTAGGCAGGCAGCGGTAATAGTGGGCAGCGATCCGTCGATATGCGCTCTCGCGACGATCGGGGTCGCGGGTGAGAAGCAGGCGCGCGGCATCGAGCCAGTCGAAGCCCTCGCCTTTGCTCGCCAGGAAGCGCACGAGGGCAGCAAACAGGTCGAGCCTGGCTTCGGCGTCGGCAGCGAGCAGCCGCTCCAGTCGCGCCTCGGAGTACCCGGATTCGGCGAGTGCCGTGCCCAACGGACGGTCACGCCGGTGCGCATGGGCGCCCATGAGCGCAAGCCCCCAGGCCATCAGCGCCCAGGCTCGGGTCTCCTCTTCCCTCGGCAATTCCTCGCCCAAGTGGCGCAGCCAGGTCCTGTAAAACGCCAGGGACGGCGCTTGGCCGGGGGCATAGCGCTTGAGTGCCGCGCGATCTGCGCCGGGGAAATGTTCGGAGGCCAGCAAATGAGCCAGCCGCGCGACGCGGGCCGCAAGTCCATCGGAAATTTGCGGGTCTGTAGTCGAGAGGGCGCTCATGCGATTTTCTCCTCGGGCTGTTGTGGGCGAGACCTCACCAGGCCGGCGGATCTCAGACTTTTGTGCAGCTCACTCTCGGCGCGTGCGAGCGAACGGTAACGGCGAGCCGATGGCAACGGCAGGCGCAACTCGGCCTGCCGCAATGCCTCCCGCGCCTGCGCGACCAGACCGTCCTGCCACTCGGCGCGCACGGGGATGGCATCCTCGACTTCCGCGGCACGCCACAGGGTGGGGAAGTAACGCGCCTCCCACCCCCGGAAGAACTCACCGCGCGCCGCATTGGCCCAGGCCTTGACGGTTGGCTTCTCGACATCGATTTTCTCCGGTCCGCCTTCCGCCAACGCCATCAGAGCGTCGCCGACCGCACGCTCGGCGGATGCAGCATCCCCCAGCAGCTGCTGCGCGAACTCTCCAAGGCGGTCGGCCGATTCGCGATGCAACAGACGCGGGCGCGCCTTGGGCGATACCGGCACGGCGAATCGGTGAAACCCTTCCGTCGTGCCCTCGCCCCGAACGATCACGCTGCCCATGAACCACAGCGTGCCCTCGCCCGGCCGCGGGGTCTGCAAGGGCGTCAGCTCGAATCCCTGCTGGAATAAGAGCTTGGTGAGGAGCTTGGGGGTCCAGCCTCCGCCGTCCACGGTCAACGCCGATCGGCCCTTCTTTTTGTGGTCGACGTTGACAGGGATCCAGGGGTCGCCGACGTCGCCACCGTCGAGGCTCTTGGGGCCAATCTGCCTCGCCTTGCTGGCGGCACCGTAGGCGACGATGCCCTTCCCTGCCTGCACTAGGCGGACTGGGCGCACCGCCTCAACGAACCAGGGTTCCAACTCGGCGACACCGAACTGGTGGCCGGCGCGATTCCATGGCACGAGCCAGGTCAGAGCCACCCCCTGCAATCGGTATCCGTATTTCGTCACCACATCAGGGCGCATCTCGCCAAGGCGCTGCACCTCCTCGGCGAAGCGGCGCGAGGGGTGAGGGTCACCGACCAGGGCAACCACCGGACGGCTTGCGAAGCCGCTGTTCATGCGGATTGAGCCGTAGCGGCGGCCCAGATAACCACTGAAGGTCTGACACGTCAGCAGCGCGTAAAGCCACGCTTGCAGGGACTCACCTGCAGCGCGGGCCATCTTGACGTCGTGGTCCTTGGCGGTGACCAGGACATCGAGTTCATCGGGTGCCACCGCCTTGGGGCGGAAGTCGCGATCAAACTCCGCTTGGCCGGACAATGGATGCTGCAGGAACGCCGGCTGAGCGAAATCTTCAACCACCAGGTGCCACGCGCATGCCTTGCCGGCCGCGAGTTCCAGCAGGCCCTCGCGCCAATACCTCGGATCGGCGGGCAGAGACACTGCAGGCCGGCGCGCCACTACGCTCGCGGCGATCTGCACCAGGAAGACGTGCCACGGGTCGGCCTGGTGCGCCCGTACGGCCATGTACTCTTCCACTTCGCCGGTGGCCAGCTGCGCAAGCAGCTCGGGCAGGCAGACCTGCCTCTCGCCGGCGGCCGTGCGAATGCTGATCAACGGGTCCTCGAGCAGGTCATGCATCCTCGATCTCCAGGCCAAAGCGGGTGTAGCGGTAGCGTCGTGCGCCGAGCCCAAAGGCGAAGCCCTCGCCAGTGGGCTCGACTCGCAAGGTTTCGGGGATCGCGGCATCTGACGCGATCAAGTGGCTCGGAAGGCTGATGCTCCTCAACGTCTGGCCGAAAGGCGAAACGACCGGGGCCGCCAGGGGAAGCGCCAGATCGCTCGACCCCAACCGCGTGCTCACCCGCTCATCGGGGGCGTGATATTGCAGCTCGCCGAATGGCGCGGCCTCCACGGTATGAGTCAACGCCTCGCGCAGCTTGCTCAGCAGCGCGCCCTCGATCCACTCGCTGTGGCGTCGCCATGCCTCCCCCTCGAGCCGTGACAGTGCTTCGGGATGGGTGGCGAGCTCCACGAGACGTCGGTTGTCCTCGGGCAGCGCTATGCGGGGCTCCTCGCGCAGCACATCCAGGGTGCGTTGCAGGACGCGAGCGTCCTCGTACACTCGCCCGATCCCGGCCGGTCCGCGGCACTGACCGTCGCGCCCGATGTAGCCGCATAGACTCCCGCCTTCTGGGATACGCACCAGCACCCGAGCGGCCCCGAACGGCACCGGTCGTGACGGGCGCGTGTGCCGGTGCAGCCGCCCGATGCGCTGCAGGAGCACGTCCATAGGGCAGACGTCCGTGACCAGCCAATCGGCATCGATGTCGAGGCTTTGCTCCAAGGTCTGCGTGCCGATCAGCAAAAGCGGACCGCCTGCCGAGCGCTTGCCAAGCTGGGAGGTAACCGCGAAGTCCATCACCTCGCGATCCTCCCGTGCGAACCGGCCGTGGTGCGGGCACGCAACTCCCCCGACTTGGAAGAGGTATCCGGAATCAATCTCGCCGTGAGCCTGCACGGCGCGCAGCAAGGTGTTTGCCCGGGCGACGGTGTTGCACACAACAAGGACCCGTGCGCCTTGAGCTACGGCCCCGCCGAGCAGCGGCAGCAGTGCGGCATCGTCGAGCGAATCATGAAAGTCGACGGACACTTCCTTGCGTCTGCCGGTCGAAGCGATGGCCACTTCCTCGGTGCAGGTGGTGATCGCCGGATACGGCCGCTTGATGGCAAGCTCGAGAGGTAGCGTTTCGCGAGCGAAGTAGCGTGAGCACGCCGCATCGCCTAACGTGGCCGATAGCATCAGCGCCCGGCCGCCCCGCGCAAGATGCCCGCGCAGCAGCGCGTGAAGAATTTCGCGCATATAGGCATCCGATGCGTGAACCTCGTCTACGACCAGGAGATGCCGGTCCAGGCAAACCGATCGCAGTAGCGAGTGTTTGACCTTGAGAACCGACAGCAGCGCCTGATCGATCGTGCCGACCGCCACGGGCGCGGCGAGGAAACGTTTCGGCCGTTCCGCAGCCCAAAGGCGCTCTCGCCTGCGAGCGCCCGCATCGTCTTCCCACAGCGTGCCCTGCGGATCGGGAAGCACGGCCGGCTGGCCATCGACCTGCACGTAGCCGGGGGCCGCCAACAGCACAGGGCCAGGTCGGCTCTCGGGGTCAGCAAAGGCGTGCTCGATGGCCTCGAGCACACGACCGTAAAGTTCGCGCGCCGCTACTCTCGTCGGCAGAGCGAAGTAAAGCCCATCGACCTCGCCCCGCGCGTACAGACGCAGAAACCAGGCAAGAGCGGCCTCAGTCTTTCCCGAACCCGTATCGGATTCAACGAGCAACAATCGCGTGTCGGCACCGCAAGGGAAGGTTTCGGAAAGTTGCGCCTGCAGCGGGGAGGGATGAAAACGGAAGATGTCCCAAAAGCCCGAGGGGCGCCGCTCACTCAGCGGCACCAGGCCTATCGCCTGCAATGCACGCGCGGCAGCATCCTGTGCAACGGCAAGCCGATCCTCATCCGGACTCTCGCGGTAAGGGAAAAACTGGGTATCTGATCCAATCCAGTCAGCAAGCATGACCAGCCCTGCAAACCGCTGTTGCAGAGCGGGCGTGGCCTGCAGGGGCCCAGCGCCTGAGGCGAAGGCGGCCGGGAATGCCCGGCGCACGGTGTCGGACAGTTCGACGAGACCGCACATGGGATCGAGGCCTTCGTGGCGCGTCCACCACCGCGCGAGATTGCGGTCGGCGCAGTTGCCGTAGTCGTTGAGGGAAACCGGCCGGCCGTGATGCGAGATGGCGGCCAGTAGCATCTCAAAGACGCTCTCTTCTCCCCCGTCGAACCAGTCGCACGTGGCCTCGAGCAGCCGTCGCCAGCGTTCGGGCCATTGGGCGTAAACCGCCGCATCAGTGAGCAGCGCGACGGCTTCGAGGACATGCCCGGCGGTCTCCTTAACGTCCGGACTGCGTTTGGCCTGAAAACCCCAGTTGCACTTTCCAACGTCGTGCAGGAACGCCACCACGGCCAACCGGCTTACGTGAACGTCAGTCACCGCAGTGGGCGTGGTGGCCTGAAGCGCCTGGCGGATGCGCGGCTGATGAAGTAACTCGGAAAACACCACGGCAACGTCCAGGCAGTGATCCGCCAAGGGATGCACCCGAAGGGTCGCGGATAGATTGAGTTTTCCCCAAAATGCGATCTCACCCTCCATGCGCGGTCCCGTGTCGTGATTTTGCCGCCTGGGGGTTCTGTGAGAACTCCTCAGCGTCGGTGTCCTCACCCCGGGCGGACGCCTCAACCCCTCCTGGCATCCGCCGGCGCGGGAGCGGCGCGTACAGGCGCTCCTCCCCAGAGACGGCGAGCGATCCGGTCAGATCGCCGAACCTCTCATGAAACAAAACCAGCTCTGGCATCAATTGCCCCGGTTCTGTTGCTGCGCCGCGGCCGATTGTTCTGCAATCCATTCCTCGAGTGCGCGACAAGACCAGCGGGTCCGGCGGCCGATTTTTATCCCGCGGGGGATTCGGCCATCCGCGACGAGCGCCCAAAAACTCGAGACGGGCAACCCCAGCATGGTGGCCGACTCTTCGGCGCGCAGCAGCCGGTCGTGTGCGTGATGATCAGCATGTTCCCCCATCGTCTTCTCCTCAATGCGAGAGGTGCGGGGTAGAGCCGCACTGCTCAAACGCCTCAATCGTCGCAACGAGCCACCCCGTTCCCTGGAAATCAGGCGCCGGCGCCTTCCCTGCACGCCTCCAGCGCCACAGCGTCACCTGCGATATACCCCAACGCTCGCACAGCTCCCCTGCCCAGATCACCGTCCTCTTTGGACTCATCGTGGAACGGCACGTTGGCACTTCGTGCTGCAGCGCTGAAATGGCATGCTTCATGTTGATCCCCTCCAGACATGTTGGCATGGTCTAACGCCAGTTTATTCCGAATCTGCCAAACGGCGCCGCACGATAATCCGACTCCCATTCGGAATTTCCTCGGAAATACAAGGGGGCACGCTGCACTCCAGGCTGGCGCAATTCGCTCATGCGGTATAAAATATAAAAATCGGTTGGATGGAATAACGAGAGCATGGACACTCAGATGAAGACGACTTCCGTACAGCACAAGCTTCGCGAGCTCGACAGCATCCTCGACACGGTCGAGTGCATCCGGTATCGCGCCCCCTCGCCCCGCTCAATCGCGGCGCGGACCTACTCGATCATCTTTCTCGCGCTCGCCTTTGCGCTCGCTCCACACGCCTGGGGGCTTGCGCGCGGTGCTGCCGCGGCCGTCGTGGGCTTTGTCGCGCTGAAGGTCCTCGAGAAGTTCGGACCCGGCAGCCGCTCCTGGTGGTCGCGGCTGTCCGATCAGCTCTGGAGTTACGAGCCGCGTGACCGTCAGGCACTCGAGCGGCTGCGCAACGAGCTCGTCACGAACGCGAGCCAGGGCAAACGCAAAGCGATCGCCCGGGTGCTGAGCTGGTCGCGCACGGAGCTCGCGGCAATCTCTGGCCGCGCCCGCTGAGGAGTACGGAGATGGTGAGATCGAAGAGCGCAACGGGACTTGATCGATTGCTCTCGGCGGCGCCCCGCCCGACCGGCATCGTCTGTGTGCACTGCCAGGGCAAGCGCTTTGAGCCGCAGCACTACGATGAGCGAACCGGTTGGAGCGATGAGCACGTGCCGTGCGCGACCTGCCAGGGCACCGGGCGGATCTACACCGTCGAGCAGTATCTGAAGACCCTGCCGGCCGACTGGCACCAGGACAGCAGCCTTGCGACCTGGTTCCCGCTGCTCGCCGAGGAGCACAAGCAGCTCGAGAGCGAACGCGATGCGCTCAAGGCCGAGAACGCGCACCTGACGCGCCTCACCACGGTCATCCCGGTGCTCGTGGGGCTCCTCGAGCGGTGTGCCTCGGAGTGCGCCGAATGCGACGGCACCGGCAAGCACCTGAAAGAGCAGCCCTCCGCAAGTGGCGAGCGCGAGGACTGCCCAGATTGCGCCGATCTGCGCTCGGCTCTAGCACTCGTAGCCGGCGCGAGCCGCGCTGAGTAGCCATCGATGGCCCTTGCCAAAGCGAAAACCGTCTATCGCTGCACTGAGTGCGGCGCGGAGCATGCGAAGTGGAACGGCCAGTGCTCGGAGTGCCGGGCCTGGAACACGCTCGAGGAAGAGCGTGCGATGCCGAGCGCGACGAAAGCGGCCGCGCGGCGCGAGGCCTGGAGCGGAACGCTCACCCCGGTACGCTCTCTCAAGGACTGCCGGCCGGAGGAGTTGCCGCGCACCTCGACCCGCATTGCCGAATTCGACCGGGTGCTCGGCGGGGGTCTCGTCGCAGGTTCTGTGCTGCTGATCGGTGGCGACCCCGGCATCGGCAAGTCGACATTACTGCTGCAATCCGGAGCACTGCTCTCGCAAGAGCGCCGCGTGGTCTACATCACGGGCGAGGAGTCCCAGGGGCAGATCGCGCTGCGCGCCGAGCGGCTCGGGGTGCTCGAGAGCCCGATGCGGATCGTGACCGAGATCAACATGCAGCGCATCAACGAGCTGCTCGAGACCGAGCAGCCGGAACTGCTGATCCTCGATTCGATCCAGACCGTCTACGACCCGGACTTCCAGTCCGCCCCGGGCACGGTCGCCCAGGTCCGCGAGTGCGCCGCGCACCTCACCCGTTACGCCAAGAGTTCCGGCTGCCCGGTGTTCCTCGTCGGGCACGTCACCAAGGAAGGCACGCTCGCCGGCCCCAAGGTGCTCTCGCACATGGTCGACGCCGAGCTCTATTTCGAGGGCGAATCCGGCACCGCGTTTCGGATGCTGCGCGCGCTGAAGAACCGCTTCGGCGCGGTGAACGAGATCGGGGTGTTCGCGATGGGAGAGCGCGGGCTCGAGGAGGTCTCCAATCCCTCGAGCCTCTTTCTCACCCACCATGCGGAGCCAGTGCCAGGCTGCGCGGTTTTCGCAGCCATGGAAGGCAACCGCCCGCTACTC
>JAKAFQ010000180.1 GCA_021817875.1 Pseudomonadota bacterium | reverse complement strand
CCAGCTCGTCGTGGACCTGCATGATCAGGCGCGCCGGCGCCTGGCCGCCCGCGCACCAGGCATCGACCGCGATCATGGCGCGCTTGATGATGTCGGCGGCGGTGCCCTGCATCGGGGCATTGATCGCGCTGCGTTCGGCGTACTGGCGAGTCTGCTGGTTCCCGGAGCGGATGTCCGGCAGATACAGCCGCCGGCCAAACACCGTCTCGACATAACCCTGTTCCCGCGCCTGAGCGCGGGTCTCGTCCATGAAGCGGCGGACGCCGGGATAGCGCTGGAAATAGCGCTCCACATAGCGTTGCGCCGAGCCGCGGTCGATGCCGAGCTGGCGTGCCAGTCCGAAGGCGGACATGCCGTAGATCAGTCCGAAGTTGATCGTCTTGGCGAGGCGTCGCTGTTCCGCGCTGACTGCCTCGTGCGGCACGCCGAAAACCTCGGCCGCGGTGGCCTGATGCACGTCGCGCTCCTCGGCAAAGGCGCTGAGCAGTCCCTCGTCGCCAGACAGATGCGCCATGATGCGCAGCTCGATCTGCGAGTAATCCGCGGCCACCAGCACGTGACCTGCCGGTGCGATGAAGGTCTGACGGATGCGCCGGCCCTCGGGGGTGCGAACCGGGATGTTCTGCAGATTGGGATCCGTGGAGGACAGCCGGCCCGTCTGCGCGACCGCCTGATGATACGAGGTATGGATGCGGCCGGTGTCCGGATTGATCAGCTCGGGAAGCTTTTCGGTGTAGGTGGATTTGAGCTTGGCGAGCGCACGGTATTCGAGCACCGTGCGCGGCAGCGGGTAGGACGCCGCCAGCTCTTCCAACACATCCTCGGCCGTGGACGGCTGTCCCTTCGGCGTCTTGCGCAGCACCGGCAACCCCAGCCTTTCGAACAGCACCTGCTGAAGCTGCTTCGGCGAGTCGATGTTGAACTCCACGCCGGCCTCGTGCCGGGCCTGCCGCGCGAGCTCGATCAGCTTTGCGGCGATCTCGGCGCTCTGGGCGCGCAGCCGGACGGGATCGACCAGCACGCCGTGGCGCTCCATGCGCTGCAGCACGGGAACCAGCGGCTGCTCGATGGTCTCGTACAACCGCGCGAGGGCGGGCAGGCCGGTGATTCTGGGCCACAGGGCGTGGTGCAGGCGCATCGTGACGTCGGCATCTTCCGCGGCATACTCGGCGGCTTTCTCGACCGGCACCTGGCCGAAGGCGATCTGACGGGCGCCCTTGCCGGCCACTTCCTCGTACGTGATGGTCTGAAGACCGAGATAATGCCGCGCCGCCGAATCCATGTTGTGCTGCGTGGCGACGCTGTTCCAGACATACGACTCGAGCATGGTGTCATAGCGCATGCCCTCGAGCCGGATGCCATGGTTGGCGAGCACGTGCGCGTCGTATTTCAGGTGATGACCCACTTTGAGTCTCGCGGGGTCCTCGAGGATGGGCCGCAGGGCCTCGAGCGTCTCGGTGCGATCGAGCTGCGCAGGCGCTCCCGGATAGTCGTGAGCCAGCGGAACGTAGGCGGCCTCTCCCGGCGTCACGCACACTGACACACCGACGATCGCGGCGCGCATGTAATCGAGGCCCGTGGTCTCCGTATCGAAGGCGATCAGCTCGGCCGTGCGCAGCTTGTCCAGCCACCGCTCGAGGTCGGCTCGTGACAGCACCGTGTCGTAGTGACGAAGCGGCCGAGACGGGTCGGCCGGCGGCTGAGGGGCGTCCGAGTGCGACGGCGGCTGCGCTTCGGGCGCCTCGGTTCGCCCAGGGTCGTCCGCCGCTGCGCCGGTTTCATCCAGCTGGCGCAGAAGCGAGCGCAGCTCATACCGGGTGTACAGCTCGCGCAACCGCGCCAGATCGGGTGGGGACCGCACCAGATCGTCCGCCGTCACCGCCAGCCCGACATCGGTGTCGAGGGTCGCCAGCCTGCGCGACAACTCCAGCGTGGCGAGCCCGGCGCGCAGATTTTCGCCCACCTTGCCGCTGACTTCGCCGACGTGCGCGCGGAGATTCTCCAGCGTGCCGTACTCGACGAGCAGCCTGGCCGCGGTCTTGGTGCCGACCTTGTCGATTCCCGGAATGTTGTCCGCGCTGTCGCCCACCAGCGCGAGGTAGTCGACGATCTGCTCCGGGAAAACGCCGAACTTCGCCTTGACGCCGGCCCGATCGAGCACAGTGTCTGACATCGTGTTGACGATCGTAATCGATTCATCGACCAGCTGCGCCATGTCTTTGTCGATGGTCGAGATCAGCACCCGCAGGCCGGCCCGCGCGCTGCGCCGCGCCAGCGTGCCGATGACATCATCCGCCTCGACACCCTCGACGCGCAGCAGCGGCAGGCCCTGGGCGCGAAGAGCGGCGAGCAGCGGCTCGATCTGTGCGCGCAGCTCGGCCGGCATCGGCGGACGCTGCGCTTTGTATTCGGCGAACAGCTCGTCGCGGAACGTGCGCCCGGGCGCGTCGAATACCAGGGCGAGGCGCTTCGGGTGGCACTCCTTCAGAAACTTCGAAAGCATGTTCAGCACGCCGAACAGCGCCCCGGTGGGCTCGCCCCGCGAGCTCGAGAGCCGCGGCAGGGCATGGAACGCCCGGTACAGGTAGGACGAGGCATCGACCAGCACAAGATCGAATGAGGTGGACAGGTCCATCCGTGCAGTATACGGATCGCGCCTGCACGCGCCCGCCTCAGCCGCGACGCGGCGCGGCGGGCATGCTCAATTGGGCGCGGTGTTTCGCGAGGAACTCCCCTGCCGGCCGGTCTTGCGCCGGGCGGGGGCGGGCAACGCCGGCGCAACCCGGGTGCCCGCCGCCGCATGGGTAATCACCGCGGCATTCTGCTGCGGCAGGTACAGTGGCCCCTTGAAACCGCAGGCCGCACAGCCGAGCGCGGCCGCGGCCGCGACGACGAGTCGGGCGCTCATGACGGGGGGGAGGCGCCGAGGTCCGGCGCGGCAGCCCGGACCCGGTCAGCCGGGATGCGCGGGGTGGCGCGCACAGGGTCGGGGCCCGTCCCGGAGCCGCGGATGCCGAGGTATTTCGGGGACGCGTTGCCGGACAGTGGCTCGAGGGCGATTGCTCTTTGCCGGATACCCATGCGTCACATTCTAGCGGGGCGGTGCCGGCCCGTCGCCAACCTTTCCGGATCACCCCTCGGCTGGCAACCTTGGGGATTCGCGCAGCGTGCGAGGTCTCACATGAAGCTCTACACCTATTTTCGCAGCTCGGCGGCCTATCGCGTCCGCATCGCCCTCAACCTCAAGGGGCTCGCCTACGGGTCGATCCCGGTCAACCTGAGCCCCGGGGAACACCGCCGTCCGGAATATCTCGCCCTCAATCCCCAGGGTCTGGTGCCGGCGCTCGAGGACGGTGGGGTGCTCATCGGCCAGTCGCTCGCGATTCTGGAGTATCTGGAGGAGACCCATCCGCAGCCGCCGCTGCTGCCTCGCGCGCCCGCGGACCGCGCGCGCGTCCGCTCGCTCGCGCTCTGCATCGCCTGCGATGTGCATCCGCTCAACAACCTGCGCGTGTTGAATTATCTGCGCTCGATGGGAAACGACCAGGATGCTCTCGACCGCTGGTACCGTCATTGGATCAGCGAGGGCTTGCGCGCCCTGGAGGAGGAGGCGCAACGCTTCAGCGCCGACGGCCGCCATCTGTTCGGGGACGCAATCACGCTTGCAGACGTCTGCCTCGTGCCGCAGATGTTCAATGCCCGCCGCTTCAACTGCGATCTCACGCCGTACCCGGTTCTCAGCGCGATCAGCGGGTATCTGGAATCACTGCCGGAGTTTGTGCGCGCGTCGCCCGAAGCGCAGCCGGACGCCGGCTGACGGCCGGCGCGCGGCCTCAGCCGTGCGAGCCGCGTCCGTCGTGCTCGAACAACTCCGCCTTGAGGCGGAAGGTGGCCGAGATGTCCTCCTCGCCGTGGCCGCGCGCGATGAGCTCGGCGTACTCGGCGAGCATGCGCTCTACCACCGGGAGGGACACGCCGAAGCGCGCGGCCATGTCGCGGCAGATCGCCAGATCTTTCGCATGCAGGCGCACTCGAAAGCCAGGCGGGTAGCTGCCCCGTACCATGTTGGGCGCCCGGTGCACGAAATACCAGCTGGAGCCCGCACCCTTGCCGAGCGTCTCGATGAGCTTCTCGAGCGGCAATCCCTGGGCGCGCGCGAAGGCCATCGCTTCCGAAACGGCTTCGATGATGCCGGCGCACATGATCTGATTGGTGGCCTTGGCCGCCTGCCCGCTGCCCACCGGACCGAACAGGGTGATGGTGCGGCCCATGGCGGCCAGCACCGGCCTCGCCCGCTCGAACGCCTCCGGCGCGCCGCCCGCCATGATGGCGAGCGTACCGTCCCGCGCCCCTTCCACTCCGCCGCTCACCGGGCAATCCAGAAACTCCACCGCCCCGCGCTGCAGCAGCTCCGCGGCGCGGCGCGCCGTATCGGCGGCGGTGGTCGAGCAGTCGATCACCAGCGAGCCTGCCGCCAGCGTGGGCGCGAGCGCGCTGACGACTTCGAGCACATCCGCATCCGCCGACACGCAGCTCACCACGGCATCGGCTCCGGCGCCGAGCTCCGCGAGGGTGGCCGGCGCCTGGATGCCGAGCTCGGCGGCCAGAGCCCGGGCCTTCTCACCCGTGCGGTTCCATACCGACGTCAAAAGGTCCGCGCGGCGCAGGTTGCGGGCCATGGAAAGGCCCATGGCGCCGAGTCCGACGAATCCTACCCGCATGACATCCACTACCCCATCGATGCGGCAAGCCGCCCGTGGCTGCCACTATAGTGCTCCCTCGGGGTGATCCGGAATCCGTACAGGCCCGGATCGCAGACGCCGGCTCAGCGCCCGCCTACCGGGGCGTGGCGCTCACAAGAGGCTCCTCAGGGCGAGGGCGTTGCGCAGAGCCGATCCATGCTTTCCCTTGCCTTGACCCGCGCGGCATTGGCCTCGGCGTCGGTGAAGTAATGCCGCTGGCCTTTCTTGCCGGTCGTAAAGAGCCGCCGTGCGTGGATCAGGCTCCAGTATCTCGCCTTCGCCTTTTTGCACCGCTGAGCCTGCAGTTGCGCTTCCTCGGCCTGCACGGCGCGTTCATCCGCCTGCCGCTGGATCTGCTGATCGGCCCCTTTGCTTTCGGCGAGGATGGCCTGCATGGCGTGGGACGAGCTGCCGCCTTTCAGCGACTCGGAAGTGACCATCACCCGCGTGGCGCCGGGCACCCATTGATCGCTGTAGTGCACCACGCCATGCTGATCCACCCAGCGGAACACATCGGCATGGGCCAGGCTCAGGGTTCCGGCCAGCAGGACCCCTGTGAGCGTAACGAAGATCGCGGTGCGCGGCATGGGCGTCTCCGGTGTGCTGATCGATCCGATCCAGGGACCATTGTAAGACCGTTGGTCTCGATCGTGAGTGATGGCTGGCACACCGGGCGCGAAACCCCGGGGCGGCGGTCGGACTGCGCTCGCGCCACGATGCCGTTCAGGTCCGCCCTCCGCCCAGGCCCGCGCTACATGTCGTAAGCGCGCTCGCCATGGATCGTGATGTCCAGACCCTCGCGCTCCTCGTCCTCGCTCACGCGCAGACCGACCGTCCACTTGACGAGCGAGAAACCGATGGCCGCAACCACGGCGGTCCACACGATCACCACGCCCACTGCCTTGGCCTGGATGAGCAGCTGGGCCCAGATGCCCGGGTAGGCGCTTCCGCCGGGTCCCCCGAGGGCCGGATCGTTGAAGATCCCGGTGGCCAGTGCGCCGAAGATCCCGCCCAGGGCATGTACGCCGAACACATCCAGCGCATCGTCGGTGCGGATCAGCCGCTTGAGGCCGGTGACCCCCCAGAAGCAGAGCGGGCCGACACCGAGGCCGATCAGAAACGCGCCGAGGATACCGACGTTGCCGGCTGCCGGCGTGATGGCCACCAGACCCGCCACCGCGCCCGAGGCCGCGCCCAGCATCGATGGCTTACCCTTGATGATCCATTCCGTCCCCATCCAGGTGAGTACCGCACAGGCAGTGGCCAGGTACGTGTTCATGAAGGCGAGGGCCGCCGAACCGTTGGCCTCCAGCGCGGAGCCGGCATTGAACCCGAACCAGCCGAACCACAGGAGCGAGGCGCCGATCATGGTCATGGTGAGGCTGTGCGGAGGCATCGGCTCCCTGCCGAGGCCGATGCGCTTGCCGAGAATGATGGCACCCACCAGGCCCGCGACACCGGCGTTGATGTGCACCACGGTACCGCCGGCGAAGTCGAGTGCGCCCCATTTCCACAACAGCCCGCCGACGGGATGCGCGCCCGCGGTGGTGTCCAGGCCGGGCCAGTACCACACCATGTGCGCCACCGGGCAGTAGCAGAAGGTGAACCAGAACGCCAGGAACAGCAGAATGCCGGAAAACTTCACCCGCTCGACGAGGGAGCCGAGGATCAGGCAGCAGGTGATGGCGGCGAAGGTGGCCTGGAACCCCACGTAGACCAGCTCATTCAGCACGATGCCCTTGTCGAACGTCCCGATCGTGGAGAACACGCCGGTCGCGGGATCGAAGGTGCCGGCGAGGAACAGCCGGCTGAGGCCCCCGATGAAGGGGTTGCCGGCGGTGAAGGCCAGCGAGTAGCCGTAGATGCACCACAGCACGGTGATCAGGGAAAAGCCGGCGAACACCTGCATCAGCACCGACAGCATGTTCTTGGTGCGTACCAGTCCGCCGTAGAACAAGCCGAGCGCCGGTACCGACATCAACAGCACCAGGGCCGTGGAGGTCATCATCCAGGCCATGTCGCCCTTGTCGGGCGTCGGCGCGGCGGTAAGGGCCCCGGCCATCGCGGGGCCAGAGGCCGCCAGCGTGGCGGTCGCGGCCATGCAGAGGAATGTGAAGAATTTTCGGACGATACGCATGTTTTCTCCCGGGCAATGCTCGAGCGGCACGTGTTTCTGGGCGATCGGGTCAAAAATAGGGGCTGCCGGATCGGCCATCACACGCGTAAGCTGATGACGCGGGGCCGAGGTGCAGAATCCGTGCCATCGCAAAATTCACTGCAGCCACAGCGCATTGCGTTACCTCTGCACCAGAATCCGCACCGTTTTGGTGCCGCCCGCAAGCCCGTCCGCCCTAAACCGGGGCACGTACTGGGAGGTCAGCGATGATGGATATTTTTGGTATCGACGCGATTGCCCGCCGACTCGCCGAGAGCGTCCCGCCGGCGCTGCGCACTCTGCAACAGGACCTGGAGAGCAACTTCCGCGCGGTGCTGCGCGCCAGCCTCGGCAAACTGGATCTGGTGACCCGGGACGAATTCGACACCCAGACGCGGGTACTGCAGCGCACGCGCGAGCGCCTCGCCGAACTCGAGGCACGCTTAAAGGCGCTGGAGGGCGGTGCGAAGCCCGACAGCCCGGCGGCGGACACCCCTTAGCGGCACGCGCGGCCCCGCGCCGCTGCCGTCCCGCGGCCGGACGAACCACAGGCTTGTCTCATGCCGCTGCCCGTTGCGCACCTGGCGTGCCGCGCGCAGGTGGGACTGTCGGCTCCGCCGGTGCAGGTGGAGGTCACACTCGCCAGCGGCCTGCCCGTGTTTTACATCGTAGGGCTTCCGGCCACGGTGGTGAAGGAAAGCCGCGAGCGGGTGCGGGCCGCGCTCCTGTCCTGCGGCTTCGAGTTTCCGGCCGGACGCATCATCGTCAATCCGGCGCCCGCCGAGATCC
>JAKAFQ010000179.1 GCA_021817875.1 Pseudomonadota bacterium | reverse complement strand
ATGAAAGCCCGCCCGACGGGCGGCGCCTCGCGGTGGTGCACCAGACGGCCATCGAGACGCACCTGGTCCGCGGGTCCGACCTTCATACCGAGCGTGGCCGGCTGACCATTGACGGTGAGCCGGCCGGCGCGGATCCAGTCCTCGGCTTCGCGGCGCGAAGCGAGTCCCGCCTGGGAGAGCACCTTCTGCAGCCGCTCCGGCGGGTCATGGCGCTCAGCGGCGCGATGGGCCGCATGCCCCGCGGCTGAGCGGCCTCGCCTGAGCGCAGCTCGGCGCCCCGGCCGGATTGACCGGCCCCCGGTGCTCACCGCGTGCTCCGCGCAACGGCCCGAGCGCGTTCGCCGAGCACGGAAGCGGCCACGGTTCGGCGCTTCGGCCTCGGCGGCTCATCCGGCGGAATCCGCCGAGTCCAGGCGGCATCGACGCTCACGGCTGCCTCAATCCGCTTCGAAGGGCGTCGCGCACATTTCCCGCGGCGGCACCTCTTCACCTTCGAATGCCTCGCCTGCGCCGGCCGGCTCATCCGGCTCGTCGGGCGAACCCTGCTCGGCGAGGCCGGGCTCCCCGGCAGACTGCCCGGTCTCGGTCTCGGAAACCGCGCCAGGAGGAGCCACGGTTGCGGCGATGGCGCTGCCGTCATCGTTCCCCTCTTGGGCAGGGGCGGCCGTTTCGCCCGGCGTTGCCGACTGCGAATCGGCGCCACTGTGCAGATCGAGCTGCAGATTGAGGTCGCCCAACGCCTTCAGCTCCGACAGCGGCGGCAGCTGATCGAGGCTCACCAGGCCAAAGTAATCGAGGAACTCGCGCGTGGTGCCGAGCAGCTCCGGGCGGCCGGGAACATCGCGCTGGCCGACGACCCGCACCCAGTTGCGCTCGAGCAGCGTCTTGATGATGCCGGGATTGACGGCGACTCCACGTACGTCCTCGATTTCCCCGCGCGTGATCGGCTGGCGGTATGCGATGAGCGCCAGCGTCTCGAGCAGCGCCCGCGAATAGCGCGCCGGGCGCTCGGGCCAGAGCCGCGAGACCTCGGCGGCGAACTCGCGGCGCACCTGGATGCGCAATCCCGAGGCGGTCTCTTTCAGCTCGATGCCGCGCCCGGCGTACTCGCCCGAGAGCGCATCGAGAATCTCGCCCAGCCCCTCGTCACTCGGACGCGCCGACTCATCGAACAGCTGCTTGAGCTCCTCACGCTGCAGCGGCCGGCCGGCGGCGAGCAGCGCGGCCTCGATGACATTCCTCAGGTACGACTCACTCATCGGCGGACTCTCTCGGCACCTCTTCCTCCGAAGGCTCTTCCCAGGAACTTCCCTCGTCGCCGGCGCCGCTCGTCGAGGGCTCCCCCGGCGCGCCTGCCTCGCCCTCCGGCGCCTCGGCAACCACGCGCAGGTTGCGGGCCTGGCCCGCGGCCCGTACGTGCAGCGCAGCGTACGGTTCGGCCTGCACGATGTCGATCAATCCCTCGCGCACCAGCTCCAGGATGGCCATGAAGGTGACCGCCACACCCAGGCGGCCTTCTTCGGGCCGGAACAAGCGGATGAACTCCACGAAGCTCGAGCGCTCGAGCGAGGCGAGAATGTCGCCCATGCGCTCGCGCACCGACAGCGCCTCGCGCTGAATGTGATGATGCGCGAACATTTGCGCACGCACCACCAGCTCCTGGAAGGCCACCAGCATCTCCTTGAGGGTGACCTGCGGCAGTGCGCGCACCACCTGACGATCCCTGAGCTCGACCACCGCCGCCCAGTGATCGCGCTCGAGCCTCGGCAACGCATCGATGTCCTCGGCGGCCCGCTTGTAGCGCTCGTACTCCTGCAGGCGGCGCACGAGCTCGGCCCGCGGGTCCTCCTCGACGCCCTCGGCGGAGGTCTTCGGCCGGGGCAACAGCATGCGCGATTTGATTTCGGCAAGCGTCGCGGCCATCACCAGGTACTCGCCGGCGAGTTCGAGCTGCAGGTCCTGCATCAGCTCGATGTACTGCATGTACTGCCGGGTGATCGCCGCGAGCGGGATGTCCAGGATATCCAGATGCTGACGGCGGATGAGGTACAGCAGCAGATCGAGCGGTCCCTCGAAGGCTTCCAGAAACACCTCGAGCGCCTGCGGCGGGATGTACAGGTCGCGCGGCAGAACGGTGACCGGTTCGCCGTTGACGACGGCAAAGGGCATCTCCACCTGCTCGGGCAGGCTCTGGTGCGGTTGTTCCTGAGCGGTGTCGCCCGACACCAGCGCCAGTTGCGGTTTGGCCTCTTCCAAGGCACTACCGTCTTCGTCAATGCGGGTCTCAGAGGATTCCATGCCGTGTCAGTCGCTGCGCAGATGCATCGCACGGCGGACCTGTTCCAGGGTTTCGCGGGCCGCATCGCGCGCCTTTTCGGAACCCTCGGCCACGATGTCGCGCAACAGCTCGGGATTCTCCGTGTACTCCTGCGCTCGGCGGCGCATTTCCGTGACCTCGGCGAGGACCTTGTCGATGACCGGTTGCTTGCACTCCAGACAACCGATGCCGGCCGACCGGCAGCCCTCGACCACCCATTTGCGGATGTCCTCGCCGCAGTAGATCTTGTGCAGATCCCACACCGGACAACGCTCGGGCTCGCCCGGGTCGGTGCGTCGCGCCCGTGCCGGATCGGTCTTCATCGCACGAAGCTTACGTTCGACCGACTGCGGATCCTCACGCAGTTCGATGGTGTTGCCGTAGGACTTGGACATCTTGCGTCCATCGAGCCCCGGCACCCTCGGCGTCTCCGTCAGCAGCACCTGCGGCTCCGGCAGGATGGTGACGCCGGTGCCCTCCAGGTACCCGAGCAGGCGGTCGCGGTCCGCGACGGTCAGGCGGGTGTTGCTGTGCACGAGCGCCCGGCCACGCTCGAGCGCCTGCTGCTCGCCGGCTTCCTGGAACTTGCGCCGCAGCTGGCGGTACAGCGTGGTGTTGCGCCCGCCCAGGCTCTTGATGGCGCGCTCCACCTTGTCCTCGAAATCCGCCTCGCGGCCGTAGATGTGGTTGAAACGGCGCGCGGTCTCGCGGGTGAGCTCCACGTGCGCCACCTGGTCCTCGCCCACTGGCACGTGCTGGGCGCGGTAGATCAGGATGTCGGCGCTCTGCAGCAGCGGATAACCCAGAAATCCGTAGGTCGCCAGATCCTGGTCCTTGAGCTGCTCCTGCTGGTCCTTGTAGCTCGGCACCCGCTCGAGCCAGCCGAGCGGAGTGATCATCGAGAGCAGCAGATGCAGCTCGGCGTGCTCCGGCACGTGAGACTGGATGAACAGCGTCGCGACACCGGGGTTCAGGCCCGCCGCCAGCCAGTCGATCAGCACCTCGTGTACGAACTCCGGCAATCGTGCGGTGTCCGAGTAGCCGGTGGTCAGCATGTGCCAGTCGGCGACGAAGAAAAAGCAGTCGTACTCGTACTGCAGCCGCACCCAGTTGCGAAGCGCCCCGTGGTAGTTGCCCAGGTGCAGCCGGCCCGTAGGCCGCATGCCGGACAGAACGCGGCCGCCGGGAGAGGGAGTGCTCATCGAAGCTGTTCTCGCATGATTAAACCTTCAGTATACCTCGCCCGTGCCTCTGGCAGCCCCGGATGGACCGGCAGTTCCTGCTGTCGCAGGCCGCTTTCTCCGCAATCGCCCGCGTGGCCGCTCAACCCGAGGCTCCGAGGATCGGCGCCAGCGGTCCTTTGCCCTGCCTCAGCACCACGGGCGGCGTCACCGACAGATCCACCACTGTGGTCGGCTCCACTCCGCAGTCCCCTCCGTCCAGCACGGCGTCGATCTCGTGCTCCAGGCGCCGCTGGATCTCCCGGCCCGAGGTGAGCGGACTCGCCGGGATCGCCTCGGACCCTTCCCGTTCGCGACGGCGATCCTCGGCGACGTCCGCACTCGCGGGAGCTGCACTCAGGGACTCCGGCTCATCCGGCACGATCAGCGTCGAGCTCATGAGCGGCTCGCCGAGTTCGGCCAGCAGCAGTTGGGGCACGGGGTGCGACGGGATACGCACCCCGATGGTGCGTCGCCGCTCATGCTGCAGTCGCCGGGGCGTCTCGCGGGTCGCCTTCAGCAGGAAAGTGTAAGGCCCGGGGAGGCAGCTGCGCAGCATCCGGAACTGCCACGTGTCGATCCTCGCGAACCGTCCCACCTCGGCGAGGTTCGCGCAGACCAGCGTGAAGTGATGGTGACGATCCGCCCGGCGGATCCGCCGCACCCGCTCGATCGCGCGGGCATCACCGATGTGCCAGCCCAACGCATAGCAGGAATCGGTCGGATAGGCAATGATGCCGCCGGCCCGCACGATGCCGGCGGCGATGCGGATCAGGCGGGTCTGCGGCGTGACGGGATGCAGCTCGAGGTATTGGCTCATGCGCCCGTCGCCCGGCGCCGGGTCCAGTTTCCTGGGATGCGGTTCCGAGACTCGAGGCTCCGACCGGAGCACCCATACGCCGTGACCTCATCGTCACCCACGAGCGAGGGGATTGCCGCAGTCGGGGGGCTCATCGTGGACCCCACCCTGCCCGCTCGGCCAATGGACGCCCGCGCTCGAAACGCGCGTCGCGGTCCCGCTGCATTACTGTATTCTTGACCAGTCTCACGCTATCTTGCCCTGCGACGGCGGCGCTGTTCAACCGCGCGAATACTGGAGTCCGCGCGCCAAGGATGGGATGATACGTGATCTTGACCATACCCTGCGACCGCCCCACCGGATGATCTCTTCCGCAACCGAAGCCCCGGTCAGCGTCACCGCCGAGCAGATCCACACCCTGCTCGAGCGCGTGTTCTCGCCGCTGTCGCTCGAAGTCCTCGATGACAGCGCCCGGCATGCCGGACACGAGGGGGCCCGCTCCGGAGGGCACTTCCGCATCGCGCTCGAATCACACTCGTTCGCGGGCCGCTCGCCGCTCGAGCGGCACCGCATGGTTTACGAGGCGCTCGCATCGCTGATGGGCCGCGGCATCCATGCGGTGACGATCCACGCCACGGCCCCGCGAAGCGCACGGCGATCCGCGCCCTGACCCGCGCCGGCGCCTGCGGCCGACGTCCAATCCTCTGCCCACCACCACTCAATGAGCATCTCAATGAAGCACTTCAGGATTCTCTGCATCGCCTGCGCCCTGGCGAGCCTCGCCGCGTGCCAGCCGAAGTCCCCTGCGACCCGCAGCGCTTCGACCGCGGTCGCGACGGTCAACGGCACGCCCATCAGCCGTGACCTCTACGAGTTCTACGTCAAGGGCGTCACGGGTCGCGACTCGAGCACGCTCACCCCGCAGCAGCGCGCACTCGCGCTCGACAGCCTGATCCGCGCCCAGGCCGTGGCACAACAGGCGATCAAGGAAGGCCTGGACAAGCAGACGAACACGGCATCGCTTCTGGAGCTCTCGCGTCTGAACATCCTCGAGCAGGCGGTCTCGAACAAGTTCCTCGCCGGACGCCAGCCGAGCGACTCGCAGCTTCAGGCCGAATACAACACCCAGATCGCCGCCATGCCGAAGACCGAGTATCACGCCGAGCACATCCTGGTGAAGAACCAGGCGCTCGCCGAGAAGATCATCGGGGACCTCAAGCACGGCGGGAACTTCGCCGAGCTCGCCAGGAAATACTCCATCGACCCGTCCAAGGCCAATGGCGGTGACCTCGGCTGGTTCACGCTCAATCACATGGTCAAGCCCTTCTCCGATGCGCTCGCCAAGCTCAAGGTCGGCCAGTACACCGACACCCCGGTGCATACCCAGTTCGGCTGGCACGTCATCGAGCTGCTCGGCACCCGTCCGCTCGCACCGCCGCCCTTTGATTCGGTCAAGAGCCGCCTGGTGCAGATCGTCGAGGCAAAGGCGTTCCGCGCCTACACCGACACGCTGCTCGGCAAGGACAAGATCGTCACCTACCTCGACACGAAGACCGACGGCCAGACCAAGGGTCAGGCGGGGCCGCCGGCCGTCGCCGCGCCATCGCCCTCACCCGCCGGCTGAGCGCCTCAACGGCCGCGAATCCTCCCCGGGGTCAGCCGACTGACCCCGGGGACGGTGACCGTCCCGGTGTGCGGCCTCACCGTTCGATGATCACCCTCGCCACCCGTCTCACCCGATCGCTGCGCCTGCGCCACCCCATTGTCTCGGCGCCCATGGCCTTTGCCGGGGGCGGCGCGCTCGCCGCTGCCGTCACCCGCGCCGGCGGCCTCGGTCTGATTGGCGGCGGCTACGGTGACCCGACCTGGCTCGCGCAACAGTTCGAGACCGCGGGCGGCGAGCGCGTGGGCGTTGGATTCATCACCTGGTCGCTGCGCAAATCCCCCTCGCTGCTGACCGATGTCCTCCGACACCGACCCGCCGCGGTGATGCTGTCCTTCGGCGACCCGCGCCCCTTCGTCGAAGCGATCCGAACAGCCGGCGCCGTGCTCATCTGCCAATGCCAGGACATGGGACACGTGATGGACGCCGTGGAGGCGGGCGCGGATATCGTGGTGGCACAGGGGGCTGAGGCCGGCGGCCACGGGGCGCTTCGCGGAACCTTGAGCTTCGTCCCTGAAGTCGCCGACCATCTCGCGGCGCACGCGCCCGGCACGCTCCTGCTCGCCGCCGGCGGCATCGGCGACGGCCGTGGCCTGGCGGCCGCGCTGATGCTCGGTGCCGACGGGGTGCTTCTCGGCACGCGACTGTGGGCGTCATGCGAGGCGCTGGTCAGACAAGGCCACCACCGCGCCATCCTGGAGACGGATGGAGACGGCACGGTACGCACGAACATCGCGGATATCGCCCGCCAGATCCCGTGGCCGCGCGGCTTCACCGCGCGGATCCGCCGCAACGCCTTCACCGAGCGATGGCACGGACGCGAGGACGCGCTCGAGGCCGCCGTGGCGATCGAAGGACCGCGCTACCGGCAGGCATTCGAAGCGGGAGACCCTGAGCACACCGGTGTCTGGTTCGGCGAGGCGGCCGGTGTGATCCACTCGATCGAGCCGGCGGCGTCGATCCTCGAGCGGCTGGCCGCCGAGGCCGCAGCGCAGCTGCGAAGCCAGGGGCGCGCGACGCTCGGCTGACGGGCCTGACCGCTGGGCAAAACGCGCGCGGATCACCCCTCGCGAGACACTCCCGCAAGCCGACGCACAGTGCTTTATCTGCCGTGCCGGGCGAGCAGCCGCTTGAATGCTTCCTCGTCGAGCACTTCGATGCCGAGCGCGCGGGCCTTGTCGAGTTTCGAGCCGGGATCGGCGCCCGCGACCACGCAGCGGGTCTTCTTCGAGACGCTCCCCGATACCTTCGCGCCGAGCGCCGTGAGCGCCTCGCTCGCCTGCTCGCGGCTGAACCCCTCGAGCGTACCGGTGAGCACGAAAGTCTGGCCTGCGAGCGGCAATTCAGCCGCGCCGTTCCCGAACGGTTCCCAGCTGACACCTTCGAGGCGCAACCGGCGGATCGCTTCGCGGTGCTCGCGCGAGGCGAAAAACGCGGCGATGTGCGCCGCCACCACCGGTCCGACGTCGGGCACGCGCTGAATCTCCTCCGCGCTTGCGCTCATCAGCGGCTCCAGCTCGCCAAAGTGCCTCGCCAGTGCCAGCGCGGTGGCTTCTCCGACTTCCCGGATGCCAAGCGCGTACAGCAGCCGCGGCAGGGTCGTGTGCCTGCTGCGCTCGATGGAGCGCAGCAGATTGACGGCGGACTTCTCGCCCATGCGATCGAGGTCCTGCAGCTGCGCCGCACTCAACGAG
>JAKAFQ010000178.1 GCA_021817875.1 Pseudomonadota bacterium | reverse complement strand
GGCCGCACCGCCGGTGTTTCCCGGGCAGTGACTCGTGCGCCGCACCATGGAATCCGACAGCCAGACGGCGCGTGAGATGCACAGCCTCGAGACCGGCGGCAGTATCCTGCAGGCGCCGCCCGCCCGCGAGCGCGATGCCAATGGTCGCCTGGCCGACACGGTGAGCCAACTGTTGGACCGCCTGGGGCAGAGAACCGTCGACCTGCTGGCGCAACGGCAACAGCTGCTCGATCTGCAGGCGTTGTACCGGGCGCTGCTGCATTGCGGCGATGTGCTGATTCAAAGCCGGCGCGAGCAGGAGATGCTCGTGAGTCTCTGCGCCAAACTGGCGCAGGACACGCCGTTTCATGCCGCATGGATCGGCCGGCCGGGCTCATCCAAGCGATTCGATGTCCTCGCCGTGGCGGGTGAGGGCGCGGCCGAGGCCCATGCGGCGCTTGTGCCAGCGACTGTCAGCAGCAGAGTGCCGCTCGTGGAGAGAGCCTGGAGCGGAAAACAGCTGGTCGTCTGCAACGATACGCTGGCCGATCCGGCGCTGCATCCCTGGCACGAAGACTGCGCCGAAAACCGGTGGCTCAGTGTGCTTGCGACGCCGATTGTCCGTGCCGAGCGGCCCTGGGCTGTGCTGGCGCTCGCCGCCGCGCGTCGCGACGGCTTCGATGCGCCCACGATCGAAGTCTGCACGCGCATCGGCGCCTTGCTCGGTCGTGGTCTCGACGAACTCGATCTGAAGAACCGCATCCGCAGCCGCCAGGCGCAGGAGGCGCGCATGGCCCGCACCGATGCGCTGACCGGACTGCCGAACCGTCTTGCGCTCGAGGAGTTCCTGCCGCAGGCCATCGCGCGGGCGCGCCGCGCCGGGGCGGCGCTTGCGGTAGGGGTGCTCGATCTCGATGACTTCAAGCTGGTCAACGACCAGTGGGGTCACGAAGCCGGGGACGAGTTGCTGCGGTCGGTCTCGGGCGGGCTGCGGGCCAGGCTGCGGGAATCGGATTTCATCGCCCGTCTGGGCGGTGATGAGTTTGTGGTGGTGCTGCCGGACCTCGAGGTGCCTCATGCGGTGGCGCAGCTGAGCGCCGTGCTCGATCGACTGCACCACGCGGTCGAGGCACCGTTCGAGTTGGGTCACGGCAGGCGCTGCCCGATCGGGATGACGATGGGTGTGGCGCTGCATCCTGGCGACGGCGACGAGACGGATTTGCTGCTGCGTCAGGCCGATGCGGCGATGTATCAGGCCAAGCAGTCCAAGAAGGAACGGACCCGATGGTGGCGGCTCGGTGTCACGCTGGCATCCGAGCAGATCGCCGAGGCCGCTTTCGATCCGTTCGGCCCGGAGGCGCGGCAGCTCATGCAGGTGCTCGCGGAGCATCTGGCGGCGGTCGCAGAGCAGTTTTCCGCATCGTTCTATCGCGAGCTGCAGGGCCGCGCCGAGACCGGCGCCATTCTCGGCTGCCTCTCCCGGTCGGAGTTCGACGGGCTGCAGCGTCGGCAGGCCGCGCACCTGCGCTTCCTGCTCGATGCGCAGACCGAGGCGCAGTCGGTGCAGCAGACCGCGCAACGGCTGGGCGTGGTTCATGCCCTGGTCGGCCTTTCCGGCGCATGGATGACGCGGGCCATGAGCCTGTATCGCGACTTGTTGCGCACTCATCTGGATGCGGCGTTGCTCACCTCGCACACGCGCTACCGCAGCCTGCGCGCCGCCGAGGCGCGGCTGCAGCTCGATCTGGAGCACCAGCTGCAGGCCATGCAGGCAGTCCTCGATCAGTACCAGACGCTGCTCGCGCGCCCGATGGGCGGCAGGGTCATGGCGGCGGACTGGAAGCAGGCCGAGCTCAATGCGCTCGCGTCCTTACCGGGCATCCGTGCGACCGTGGTGTGCCGCCCGGATGAGCAGAACCGGCTGGTCATCGAGCGCGCCGCCGGCGACATCGCCGACGCCCTCATCGAGGCGCATCGGGCGCGCGAACTGTATCCGGTGCTCGACCCGCGGGATGCGCGCGGACGCGGGCTGGTTGCCAGGACCTGGATCACCGATTCTCAGCAGCAGATCGCCGCGTACGAGCTCGACAGTCGTACCGAACCCTGGCGGGCGCTGATGCAGGAGTTCGGTATCCGCAGCTCCGTCACCATCCCGGTGCATCGACACGGCGCAGTACATGCCGTGCTGATGCTCTTCGGAGCGTATCCGCACCAGTTCGCCTCCGGTTGGATGCACACCTGGCGCCTGTCGCTGCAGAATCGCTGGGATCAGATGACGAGCATGTCGCAGAGCCGCTGGTCTGCGATCGATACCGGCCAGGCGACGCAGGTGAGGTCGCTGCTTTATGGCGGTGGCGTGACGCTGTCCGTGCAGCCGGTCGTGGACCTGTCGAATGGCAGGCTGATGAAGGTGGAGGCGCTGGCGCGCCTGCGCACGCCGCAGGGAGTACTGCTGGCTCCCGGACAGTTTCTGCCCGCGTTGGGAGAGACGGATCTCGATTCGCTGTTCCGTCAGATGCTGCAGCAGGGGCTCGGCCACCTGCGGCGCTGGCGCAGCGAGCGGCTGGACATCGGGCTGTCGATCAACCTCGCGCCGAGCTCCGCGGTGCATCCGGACTGTGCCCGATGGGTGCAAGAGGCGCTGCGCGAAGCGCAGCTGGCGCCGCAGCACCTGACACTCGAACTGCTCGAGAGCCAGGCGTTGGACGCCAGCACAGTGGATGAGGCCATTGCGCGCCTGGCCGCCACGGGCGTCAAGATCGCCATGGACGACCTGGGATCCGGGTTCAGCAGCTTGCGACGTCTGGCCGATCTGCCGTTCGACGTGATCAAGGTCGACCAGGGCATCATCCGGGATCTCGCCCGCGATCCGATCAAGGCATTGAGCCTGATCCGGACCGTGGTGCAGATCGGACAGGATCTGGAGCGTGACGTGGTGGCCGAAGGTCTGGAGGATCCGGGGTGCATCGAGGCGGCGATACTGCTCGGCTGCCGCCTGGGGCAGGGGTACGGGCTGGCGCGGCCCATGCCGGCCGAGGCGCTCCCCGATTGGATCAGGACCCAGCCCTTTCACGGTAGCGACGGCGCGGCCTTGCATAGCTGGGTGGGCGCCTTGGCGTACCAGTGGATGGCGATGCACGACACGCTGCACCGGCGCCATTCGGGTGAGCTCGCCGCCTGCCCGGTCACACGCTGGCTGATCACCGAGGGCATTCGGGATCAAGAGGTGCTGGATGCACACGGGAAGATCCACGACCCCGCGCCCGACTCGACCCGCATGCAGGCCATGCGGCAGATGCTTGAGTGGCTGACGCGGAACATCCGCGAATCTCCGGCCGATACGACCCGCTGAGCAGCGCGATCGCGCCGCTGCACAGGCGTGGCGAGGCGATCATCGCTTACGGGGCACGACCGGTCGCGGGCGGCGCCTCCGAGGGCAGTGGCACGAATCCTTCCGTGTGGATGCGCCCGGGCTGGGCGCCGAGCCGCTTCACCACCGCCACGCAGCTGTCGACGAAGGCCGGGCTGCCGGCGACGAACACGCTGAACTCGGACAGATCCGGATACAGATCGGGCAGGATCTCGGGAATTCTGCCGTGGCGCGTGCCGTCGCGGCGCTCGCGGGTCAGGGTGGGCACGAAACTGAAATTCCGGTGGCGCGCGCGCCAGAATTCGATGAATCCACGGCAGTACACGTCTGCCTCGGTACGAGCCGAGAACATCAGCGCGACCGGTGCGTTGTAGCCGCGACGCAGGGCCGCTTCGGTGAGCGACAGAATCGGCGCGAGCCCGGAGCCGGCCGCAAGACACAGCACGGGAGTCTGCACCGACGGATCGCCGATGAACGTCCCGTAGGGACCTGAAATCTGCACCGGGTCGCCGACGCGCACCTCCCTGTGCAGCCAGCCGCTGGTCTCGCCGGGATCCTGGCGTGTCACCTGCAGTGTCAGCTCGCCGTCGGGGCGCGGTGCGCTCGCGATGGAATAGGAGCGCGGCCGGGTGGCGCCGGGCTTGCGCAGCGTCACGTACTGTCCGGGCCAGAAGCGCATCGGATCGCCGATCGGACGCAGGCGAAGCTCGACGATGACCGGCGTCCGTTCTATCCGCTCGATGACGATGAACGGCATATCCTCGGCCGGCGGGAACAGCCGTGGACGCGCCTCGGTCGAGCCCCACTCGATGGTCATTTCCTGCGAGAGCGGCTTGGCCATGCACATCAGGCCGAAGCCCGCGTGGCGTTCCTCCGCAGACAGGGCCATGTCGAGCACGAACCCCTGGTCGAAGGTGCCCGAGAGCACCCGGACCTTGCACTCGCCGCAGGCGCCGGCGCGGCAGTTGTTGGGCAATGCGAAGCCGGCCCGCTCCAGCGCCGTGAGGACGGTATCGCCCTCCTGGCACTCGACGGTCACCTGGGATGGTGCGAGGCGTATGACGGACATGGTGGGAGAGCCTGCCTGAGGTCAGAACACCGGAATGATGTCCTTCATGTCGACGTCGGTGATTTCCTGGCCCGAGATTCCCACCTCCGGAATGGCGGGGAAGGGAATGCCGTATTTGTCGAGGACGCCCTTGAGATTGAGCATGGCGCCGCGCCAGTTCTCGCGTTTGGCCTCGTACTCAGGGATGTGGAAGCCTGCCGACCGGGCGCATGCCTCGATGGTGCGCTGGTTCGCGATGAAGTCCGCCGGCAGGTCCCAGAAGTCCTCCGGCGGCTCGTACAGCACGCCCGAGAGAAACATGAACCCGGCGCGCACCTGCTTGGTGATGAGCGGCTTGTCCGAGAGGTCCAGTTTCGGGTAGTCGCGTTCCATCAGCGCCATGCAGATCGCCATGTGGCGCCCTTCGTCGCGGCCGACGTTGCGAAAACCCGCCTGAAACACCGGCTCGGTGCATTTCGCGGCCATCTGGTGAAAGATCGTCGCAGCGGCGATTTCGCCCATCAGGAACGAGCTGAACAGGACCGCAAGGCTGTACTTCGGCACGGCGGACTTGTAACCGGTCCAGTAGCGCGCGCCGTTGTAATAGAGCCAGTGCGCATTCTTGAGGGCCTTGCGGCCGATATCGGTCTTCGGAACGTAGGTGAGTGGATCGGGATGCTCGAGCAGCCTGGTGATGGCGAGGCCGCACAGCTGCTCGTGGTTCTGCTCATCACGCGTCACGGAGAAAAAGCACCGGCGCACCGCATCCTCTTCGTGCGCCTCGTAGGTCTTGACGAATGCCGAGGCGAACACCGGCGGGGCGGAGGCGTCGAACACGCTGAGCAGAGTCCACCAATAGGCGATGGCCTCGCGCTGCTCCCAGGTGTAGCTGGAGGGGTGGAAACTGTCCCATGGCAGCTTCTTCGGATCCCAGTACTCGCGCTGGGAGGCGTCCCAGATCTCCTCGAGCTTGGCGGTCTGCCGATGCCAGCTCAAGGGGTAGACGTTCGGCTGCTCGGTCGGTGGCGGCAGTTCCATGCGACCCGCGAGCTTCTCTTGCTGGTGTGCCATGTGCGTACCTCGATCTGAGATGAGCGTCGAGCGGCTTTCGGCCGGGCTCGAAGTTGAAGTGACACAAAAAAATATCACATGTTCAGTAAATTGTGTCAAAAGAAAAATGCTCATTGATCAGGCAGCGCCGCCCGGAGCGCGGCGGCGCGGCACGGCCTGTTTCCCGTGCGCTCCTGTACAAGATCCGCGCGCGATCTTCCAAGATTCCCGTATGGGGCAGCCTGATAATCCGCGGCCCATCGCGCACGGCAGGGGGGTTGATCATGGGCGCAGCGGCACGGCCGTACACAATGACGATCGGGGGGCGGCAGGTCGAGGGCCCCGTTCACCGCGAGATTCTGAACCCGGCCGACGGGTCGCTCGTCGGCCGGTGTCCCCTGGGCACTGCCTCGCACCTGGAGGAGGCGATCGGCGCCGCGGCGGCCGCTCAGCCTGCCTGGGGAGGGCGCAGCAGCGCCGAGCGCAGCGCGGCCTGCGAGGCGATTGCCCGGATACTGACCGAGAATGCGCCCGAGCTCGCCGAGCTCGTGACCCGGGAGCAGGGCAAGCCCTTGAAGGGGTTTGGCTCGGAGTTCGAACTGGGAGGCTGTGCCGCTTGGGCGGGCTACACCGCATCGGTCGATTTACCGCCCAAGATCCTCGAGTCCTCCCCCGGCAAGCGTGTCGAGCTGCACCGTGAGCCCATCGGGGTCGTAGGCTCGATCACGCCGTGGAACTGGCCACTGCTGATCGCCATCTGGCACGTGTTGCCGGCGCTGCGTGTCGGCAACACGGTGGTCATCAAGCCCTCACCGTTCACGCCGCTCGGCACGCTGCGCATGGTCGAGCTCCTCCAAGAGGCTTTGCCGCCGGGTGTCCTGAACGCCGTGGCGGGTGAGGATGCACTGGGGGCGGCGCTGAGTGGCCATCCGCGTGTCGGCAAGGTGGTCTTCACCGGTTCCGCGGCCACCGGGCGCAAGGTGATGGCGAGCGCCGCGCCCACCTTGAAGCACCTGACCCTCGAGCTTGGCGGCAACGATCCCGGCATCGTGCTGCCGGACGTCGAGGTGGATAAGATCGTCGAGCCGTTGTTCTGGGGCGCATTCATCAATTCCGGCCAGACCTGCGCGGCGCTGAAGCGACTCTACGTGCACGACAGCGTGTACGAGCGGCTCTGTGCGGCACTGGTCGAGTATGCCCGGGCGGTCCCCATGGGCGATGGTCTGAGGGAGCAGACCCGCCTCGGGCCGCTGCAGAACGAGCGCCAGCTCGATAAGGTGATTGATCTGGTGGAGGATGCCAGGCGGCAGGGTGGCAAGGTGCTGCTCGGCGGGCAGCGCCCGAGTGGGCCGGGATACTTCTATCCGATCACCCTGGTCGGCGAGTTGAGCAATGGTGTGCGGCTGGTGGACGAGGAGCAGTTCGGCCCGGCGCTGCCCATCGTGCGCTACCGAGAACTGGACGAGGCCGTGCGCCTGGCGAACGCCAGCGACTACGGACTCGCCGCTTCGGTATGGAGCACCGATCTCGATTGCGCGCATACTATCGCCCGACGGCTGCAGGCGGGCACTGTATACATTAACAAGCACGCGGATGTCGCGCCCAACGTGCCGTTCGGCGGCATCAAGTGCTCCGGTATCGGGGTGGAGTTCGGGGAAGAGGGTCTGCAGGCCTACACTACGATCAAAGTGATCAATGCAGTCGCATGAGGTCCGGTCATGAAAAAAAAGTCGCTGATCAGCATGCAGTGGGGGTCGATGCGGTCCGTGGCCGGTGCGGGCACCCTTGGCCGCACGCCGCAGGAGTGCATCGTGATGACTGAGAGACTGGCGGGCGGCCCGCACGGCGCGCCGATGACCTGCCGCGTGAGGCGGCACCAAGCCATGTCGCTGCTGGCGGCGGCGCCGGTACTGCTGCTGGGGCACATAGACGGGGCCCATGCGCAGGCGCCTGCGATGGCTCAGCCGATGCTGCAGCAGATCGTGGTGACGGCGACGCGCGAGCGCACGACGGTGCAGACGACCCCCATCAGCATCACGGCGGTCACTGCCTCACAGATCTCCTCGCGCGGCATCACAAGCGTTGACAGCCTGGTCCAATCGGTGCCTGGGATCGCTGTGCGCAATACGGGTGGACCTGGCGAGATGGAGTACGAGATCCGGGGTCTGAATTCCCAGGGCGGCAACTCTTCGATGGTCGGCATGTACTTCGGGGAGATCCCGATGTCGACCGCCATGGGCTCCCAGCTCGGCAAGAACCTGATGAACCTCGGCCTGTACGACGTCAAGCGGGTCGAAGTGCTGCGCGGGCCGCAG
>JAKAFQ010000177.1 GCA_021817875.1 Pseudomonadota bacterium | reverse complement strand
CCGGACGACGCCCGGCCGTTCAGTCCCGGTACACCCGGGTCTGCCATAATTTGTTGCAGGTTTCCGCTGCAGGCACCGCTATAGTTGCATCATGAAACCCATTCCACTTTCTCTTGCGGCGAGCCTCCTGCTCGGCGGCGGCCTGCTGCTCGGATCCGCGGCGCCGCCCGCCCACGCCGGTCTCGGACAACCGGTCGCCTCGGTCTCCACCGATCGGGCGAGGATGAAGGGGCAGCTGCGCCAGCGGTCCGGCATCGGCTACACGGTCCAGGAGATCACCCTGCCCTCCGGCACGGTCGTGAAGGAATTCGTCTCGCCCGCCGGTATCGTCTTTGCCGTCAGCTGGCGCGGGCCCACCATGCCGGATCTGGCCCAGCTGCTCGGCAGCCCGTACTTCGGCCAGCTCAAAGCGGCGCAGAAGACCCAGCGCTTCGGCCATAATCACCTCGAGGTCACCGGCCCGACATTCGTGATGCACGCCGGCGGGCACATGCGCGCGTT
The DNA here is from genome assembly GCA_021817875.1 of Pseudomonadota bacterium. The sequence goes on along the minus strand of JAKAFQ010000177.1, from coordinate 7,352 downwards.
CTTCGGTGTGGCCTACGTGCCCTCGCTCCTGCCGCCGAACGTCACTCCTTCCGACCTCCATTGACCACAGGCAAAGGCGCCATGCGCTCACGACCGCTCATCGCGATTGGGCTCCTTCCGCTGCTGCTCGCGCTCGCGTCCTGCGGCGGGGGAGGCGGCTCGAGCATCGTCACCAGCCCGAGCAGCTCGGGCGGCGGGCAGACCATCACCACCTCCGGCGCCAATGTCACCACGGTGACCGTCGATGCCGGCCCGAGCGGCGTCAACGCGGCCGACATTCCCTACATCACGGTCACCGTCTGCAACCCCGCCAATACCGCCCAGTGCCAGACCTTCGATCACATCGAGGTCGACACCGGCTCGTACGGTTTCCGGATTCTCGCCGATGCCCAGGACACCTCCGGCAACCCCTACAGCCTCAGCCTGCCGGCGGAAACCGACAGCGGGGGCAACCCCCTGGCCGAGTGCACCGCGTTCGTCGACGGCTACAGCTGGGGCCCGGTGGCCACCGCCGATCTGCAGATCAGCGGCGAGACGGCCAACGACGTACCGGTGCAGGTGATCGGCGATCCCAACTTCCCGGCGGCCCCATCGAGTTGCAGTGGTACCGGCACCGGGACCGCGGAAAACACGGTCAGCGCCTTCGGCGCCAACGGCATCCTCGGCGTCGGCCCGTTCACGCACGACTGCGGATCAGGCTGCGTCGGTGTGGCCAACGCCGGCAACGGCGTCTACTACACCTGTCCGCCGGCCGGCTGCCAGGAGACCGCCCTCAGCAGTATCGACCAGGAGGTCGCCAACCCCGTGCCCGGCTTCCCGACCGACAACAACGGGGTGATCATCGAGCTGCCGGCCATCGCCTCCGGCGGCGCGGCGACGGCCACCGGCTCCCTGGTGTTCGGCATCGGCACCGAAGGCAACAATGGCCTGAGCGCCGCGAACGTGCTCACCGCCGACAGCAGCGGCTATGTCACCACCTCCTTCAACGGCCAGTCGCTGCCCCAATCGCTGTTCGACACCGGCTCGAACGCCTATTACTTCGATGACCCCTCGATCCCGACCTGCACCGCCTCGGGAATGAGCAGCTGGTTCTGCCCGTCCTCCACCCTGGCCCTCGGCGCGACCAACTACGCGGTGGACTCGAGCGGCACGACGACCGGGACGAGCTCCAGCGTGACGTTCTACGTCGGCAACGCCGAGACGCTGTTCAACAGCACCAACACGGCCTTCAACGACATTGCGGCGAGCAGCGGCAGCCAGTCCGCCTACTGCCAAAACGGCAGCAGCAACTGTTCGTTCGACTTCGGATTGCCGTTTTTCTTCGGCCGCAATGTGTACGTGGCCATCTCCGGGGCGAACACCCCGGTGGGCTTCGGGCCGTATTTCGCCTACTGACCGGAAGCCGGGTGAGCGGCTCGGCGGGCCTCTCGCGGCGCCCGATCGCACCCGGATCCGCAAGACTTGCCGAGGCGCGCCGCGGCGCTCACCCTATGTGTGAGCGGGGTGCACCGAGCACCCCGGCGATCCGGCACGAGGGCCCGTCCATGAGCGATCTGTCCGCCTTTCCGATCACCCGCAAATGGCCCGCTCGCCACCCCGATCGGCTGCAGCTGTACTCGCTGCCGACGCCGAACGGCGTCAAGGCGTCGATCCTGCTCGAGGAGACGGGACTGCCCTACGAGGCGCACCGGGTGAGCTTCGAGGCGCGGGAGCAGTTCTCGCCGGAGTTCCTCTCGCTCAATCCCAACAACAAGATCCCCGCGATCCTCGATCCCGACGGCCCGGGGGGCAGGCCGTTGCCGCTGTTCGAATCCGGCGCGATCCTGCTCTATCTCGCCGAGAAGACCGGCCGGTTCCTGCCGGCCGAGCCCGCCGGGCGCTACCGGACCCTGCAATGGCTGATGTTCCAGATGGGCGGCATCGGCCCGATGTTCGGTCAGCTCGGATTCTTCCACAAGTTCGCCGGCAGACAGATCGAGGACAAGCGCCCGCTGGAGCGTTACGCCGCCGAATCCACACGCCTGCTCGGGGTGCTCGAGGGACAGTTGCGCCAGCATGCCTGGGTGGCCGGCGCCGATTACACCATCGCCGACATCGCCATCTTCCCCTGGGTCCGCAGCCTCGTCGGCTTCTACGAGGCGGGCGATCTGGTCGGCATCGGGGATTTCCCCCACGTGAGGCGGGCGCTCGATGCCTTCACGGCCCGTCCGGCGGTGGCGAGGGGGCTGCAGATTCCCGCGCAGGACTGAGCGGCGCGGACCGGACACGACCGGGCGGGGGCCGCCGTGACGGTCGGCGGTTTCAGGGGGCGGACGCGCCCGGGAGCGCCCGCGCCGCGCCCGGCCCGGAGCCGCTTCCCGCGCCGCCCTCCCAGCCTCCCGCGTCTCCCCTGCCCTGCAGCGCACGGTACACGCGCAGCTTCAACTCGTCCTCGATGAAAATCCACGCGAGCGCATACGCCCACACCAGGCCGACATCGAGCCACGGGATCTTCACGACCAGCCAGCCGAACCCGACGATCATCGCCGCGAGCGACTGCGTGCACAGCACCGCGACGAGCAGCACCGGGGCGGGCCACGGCGGCTGGAAGAACCGCTCCCGGGTGCGCGCCACCCACAGCGTCAGATGTCCGGCCACCGCGAGCTTGAGGAAGATCAGCGACTGCAGCTGCGGTTGGGTCAGCCGCAGGTAGTGCAGCGCAATCACCATCAGCCCGAAGGTCTCGACGACACCGATCAGGCCGAGCACGGAGGCGACGGCGAGCACGCGCCGCATGTCCCAGCGGACCGGGACCGGACTGAGCGCGGCGCGATCGTAGGCGATGGTCAGGATCGGCAGATCGTTCAGCAGCGCGAGCAGGATGATGAGCAACGGGGTGATGGGAAAGAACCGATACACCATGATCGCGAGGACCACGAACAGCATGATGCGCAGCGTCTCGGTGATCCGGTAGATCGCGTACGAGGTCATGCGCTCGAAGATGCGCCGTGCCTCCTCGACCGCCCGGATGATCACGCCGAGACCCGGCTCGGTGAGCACCACGGCCGCCGCGGCGCGCGCCGCGTCCGTCGCGCCGGACACCGCGATGCCGACTTCGGCCTGCCTCAGCGCCGGGGCATCGTTGACGCCGTCCCCGGTCATGCCGGTGATGTGCTGCCGGCGCTGCAGCGCCTGGACGATGGCGAACTTGTGCTCGGGCGACACCTGCGCGAAGCCGTCCGCCGCGTCGATCGCGCGCTCCGCCTCGGCATCGAGCCCGCCCTCCCGGCCGATTCCGGCGAGCGATTCGGCCGGCAGGATGCGGCTGCCGAGGCCGATCCGGGCGGCGATCTGCCGGGCGATCGCCACGTTGTCGCCCGTGACCATTTTCACTCTGAGGCCATGGCGCTGTGCCTGCCCGATCACCTCCCGGGCATCGGCCCGCGGAGGATCGGCGAGCGGCAGCAGCCCGAGGAATGTCCAGTGTTGCCCGTCGGTGCTGCGCGCCACCCCGAGCGCGCGATCCCCCTGCAGAGCGAATCGATCGATGTGCGCCTGCACCTGCCGCTGCAGGGTCGGATCGGGCTGGGCCAGGCTCAGAATGATCTGGGGCGCGCCCTTGCTGACGGTGAACGAGCGGCCCTGCGGATCGATCACCCGCGCCTCGGTTCGCTTGCGCACCGGATCGAAGGGCACGAATGCCTGCTGGCGATGACGGCCGAGCACGGCCGGATCGGCGAGACCCTTGAGCACCGCGAGATCGATGGCATCGCCGTCATCGAGCGGCGAAGCCAGCGCGCCCGCCAGGATGAGCTCCTGAGCGGAAATCCCGCCGAAGCACACCGGCTCGCCGAGCGTGAGGGCGTTCTGCGTGAGCGTACCGGTCTTGTCCGAGCACAGGACATCCATGCCCGCCATTTCCTCGATCGATTCCAGCCGCGAGACGATCGCCTTCATTCTCGAGAGCACCAGCGCTCCGACCGCCATCGTCACCGAGAGCACCGCCGGCATGGCGACCGGAATGGAGGCGACGGTGAGAATGAGCGCGAACTCGATCACTCGAAACGGCGCCGTGTGGCGCCACAGCTCCACTGCGATCAGGACCGCGGCCAGCAGCACGCTGAGCGAGATGAGGTAACGTCCGATGGCGGTGACGGCCTTCTGGAAGTGCGAGACCGGATGGGCGGTGCCGACCAGTCGGGCCGTCTCACCGAAGAAGGTGTCCATGCCGGTCGCCACGACGAGTCCGAGCATCGTGCCCTGCCGGGCGATCGAGCCGGAGTACGCGACGTCGCCCGGCTTCTTGTCGACCGGCAACGACTCTCCGGTGAGGGCCGACTGATCGACGCTCAGGTAATCACCTTCGAAGAGCTTGATGTCCGCCGGCACGATCCTGCCGAGATGCAGCCGGACGACGTCGCCGGGCACGAGTTCCCGGGCATCGAGCTCCTGCCACCGGCCGTCGCGAACCACACGGGCCCTGACCGCCAGCGTCTTCTTGAGCTGTTCGATGGCATTGCCGGCCTGGAACTCTTCCCAGAAGCCCACCACGCCGTTGAACACCAGCAGCACCAGGATGATGGCGAGATCGGCCCAGTGGCGGATCAGGGCGGAGAGCAGCGCGGCGGCCTCGATCATCCAGGCGATCGGCCCCCAGAAGTAACCGAGGAATTTGCGCAGCGGGCGGGTACGCGCCTCGCGCAGCGCATTCGGGCCGTAGCGCTCCAGGCGCCTGTGCGCTTGCGCCGTGCTCAGCCCCTGCGGCGCGCTCTCGAGCGCCTGGAACAGCGCCGCGGTACTTTCGGTCTGGAACCGGTTGCGGCGCAGGGAGGTCTCCCCGGAGGCATCCTCCCGGTGATCGGCACCCCGGCCCGTCACGTCAGCCATGCGGCCGTTCTCCCCGGCGGACAGAGACGACCGCCACGCACGCGGAACACTGTGCACAGAGCGGCCCAGGATGCAACGGCCCGGCCGCGCGGGAAATACGCGGAACTACGCAACGGCGGCCACTCGGGCACGGGTCCGATGGCGTGCCGCGGCACGGTGTTCGCCGGCATCGTGCCGCGGGCACACGCGGGCCTGGAACGCTGAACAACAGCGCTTCGGCGCGCCGGTCCATCTGTCGAGGCTGCGCCGCGTTCACCCGAACCATCGCCCAACCGATCGCCGGCACCCGATGGGCGGTCAGCGGGATGCCCGATGCCCAGTGCGTCGCATGCGCCAGAACGACGGGCTGTGTGAGCCGGACCAGAACCGGTACTCGGTCACACTTTTACCCCAGACCCGAACAGGCACCGGCCGACAACATTACGCTGGGCATCACCAACCCGACGCGAGCTGTCTCTGTTGGCAGACATGCGGCAGAGGAGGGTCATTTATGTCAAATTTTCCACCCTCGCATCACGACCGGCCGTTGCTCAACTACGCGTAACAGCCCCAGAGTTTGCGGACGATCCCTGTCATCCATTCTGAACGACCGACGTTGAACGTCATGTCGTGAAAGAAATTGCGTCAACGGGACAAAAGCATTTTGAGCACCGGAGATCCATGACCATGAGACACTTCATCCACACCCTGCTCCGCTGGCGGCGGTTGCGAACGGCGGCGCTCGCATGTCTTGCCCTGCCGCTGGCGGCATGCGGCGGAGGCAGCGCCTCGTCCTCGTCCACCCTGAATCTCGGCATCACCGACGGCCCGGTCGATTCGGCCAGCTCGGTAACGATCTCCTTCACGGGCGTCGAGCTGCAGCCAAGCAGCGGCGGCAATCCCGTCACCTTCAACTTCAATACGCCGCAGACGATCAATCTGCTGAACGAGCAAAACGGCAATGAGGCATCGCTTCTCAACGGTGCGGCGGTGCCGGCGGGCAATTACGCCTGGATCCGTCTGCTGCTCAATGTCGCCGCGGACGGCACCGTGGCCAATTCGTACATCGAGATCAACGGCGCCCAGTACCCGCTGATGATCCCGAGCGGTGCCCAGACGGGGCTGAAGCTGGTCCAGGGCTTCACCATGACGGCCAACCAGGTGGCCAACTTCACCATCGATTTCATGCTGCAGCAGTCGATCACCGCCCCACCGGGACAGACCAGCGGCGGCACACAGGATTACATCCTGCGACCGGCGCTGCGCTTGATCAACAATGTCCAGGCCGGAACGATCAGCGGCACCGTGGCACTCTCGACCCTGCAGAGTAATTCGGCGTGCCTGAACGGATATTCCGGCAGCGGACCGCTGCCCAATGCGCACGTGTACGTGTTCTCCGGAACCGCGACTCCCTCGAGCAGCCTCACCCCGGTGGTGGAACCGCAGATCACGCTGTCGTCCTCGGGCAGCTACTCCTACGACCAGCCATTCCTGCTCGCCGGCAGCTACACGCTCGCGGTCGCCTGCACGAGCACATCGACTACGGGCTCGACCACGGTAGCGTTTCTGCCATCCGCAGGGATGTCCGCCACCGTAACCGCCAATCAGACGACGACGGTGAACTTCTGAACCACCCATGAGCCCATAGCCTACCGATCGGGATTCACCCGATCGGTAGGCATGACGGCGGCCACACGCTGACTTGAGCCTCGAGTACGCTCGACCGCGCGACACGACAACCAACGCACAGCCCGTTCGCTTGAACTGGCACGCGCACGTCGGCCCGCCTCGATCATGCCGGAACGGGACAACCTCTCCCGATCTTTCACGGCGCCGAGCCGCCGAAGGACCAGCACACCGGGTTCGGCGCCATCGACGCGTCCGCCGGTATCACCGCTGCCACCCCGCGCGCCTGGAGCAGCAGGAGCGTGCACGATGCGCAACCCGGAATCTACGAACCGCAGGTCGCACACGATGACCAGCGCACGGGCAGCGACGTTGGCGGCGGCCCCGGCGCATCGGGGAGCGTTCACACTCTCAGCCGTACCGCGCGGCGCGGGCCTTCACCGGTCGCCTGCACCAACCGGTTGAAGGCCGGTATACTCACGCCTGCTCGACACACCAGGCGGCCTGCACTTCGCCCCCGATCACCGCGCGCAGCAGGTACGTCTCGAGCGCGCCCACGAGGCCCACCCAGGATTTCGCCCATGACCGCGCGCGCACTCATGATCCAGGGCACGAGCTCCGATGCGGGCAAGAGCACGCTGGTCGCGGGCCTGTGCCGGGTGCTGCGACGCTGGGGGGTGCGCGTCGCGCCGTTCAAACCCCAGAACATGTCCCTGAACAGCGCGGTGGCGAGCGACGGCGGCGAGATCGGACGCGCCCAGGCACTGCAGGCCCAGGCGGCGGGCATTGCCCCGACGACGGACATGAATCCGGTCCTGCTCAAACCGGAAAGCGACCGCGGGGCGCAGGTGATCATTCAGGGCCGGCCGATCGGCGCGCTC
>JAKAFQ010000176.1 GCA_021817875.1 Pseudomonadota bacterium | reverse complement strand
CTGATCTTCGCGCTGGTGATGTTCATGCGCGCGGATTTCAATACCCAGGCGGATGTCGACACGCTGTTGCTGCCGACGCTGGTCCAGGGCGCGGCGATGGCGACGTTCTTCATCCCGCTGCTGGCGCTGGCGTTCTCCGGACTCGCACCGGAGCGTATTCCGTCGGCGTCGGGGCTGATCAACTTCGCGCGCATCACCGCCGGCTCGTTCGCGACCTCCATCACCACCACGCTGTGGGCCCGGCGGGCCACGCTGCACCACGCACAGCTGGTCGAGCGCCTGGTCTCCAATCCCCAGGCGGCGCAGGCCATGACGCAGCTGCATGCCGATGGCCTGACGACCCAGCAGGGATCGGCATTGCTCAACCGCCTGATCGACAACCAGGCGTACATGATGTCCGCGGACGACATCTTCTACGCCTCGGGGATCCTGTTCGTCGCGATGGTCTTCCTGATCTGGTTCGCGCGGCCGAGCCACGCCAGTGCCGCCGTCGCCGAGATCTCGGCGGGAGCGCACTGAGCGATTCCGTCCAGGGTCACATCGGGGGCGGTGTGAGCAGTCCGGCGAGGCGCAGGCCGGCGGCGAACTTGCTTTCCGGCGCGGGCTCGAGGCCGCAGTCGGTCTCCAGGGTCTGCACCAGCCGCTCCAGGGCGGCCAGGGGCGGGCCCAACGCCTCGACCTCGACCCGTTGCAGGTGGCCCAGGGACACCCCTGCCGGGGAGCGGAACTCCGTCGCATCGAGCGCGATTTCCCCGATATCGGCCGGGTGCAGGGGATTGTGGACGGCGAACCGTTCCCGCGTCGTGTGGACCGTGAACAGCGACTTCAGCACTCCGCCGTCGGCGAGCGCCCGGACCCGCGTCCCGACCGGTCCGGGGGCATTGCGCAGCCAATCGGTCGGCGCGCTCAAGGGTTCGGTGATTTCCCGCCGGTCGGCCCGGTCCGCCTGGGCCGAGCGCAGACTCTTCAGCGTGGCCTCGGTGCCCGCGGAGGCCTCGCGCAACCGCAGCGCGAAATCGGCGCGGAATATGCGCCAGTCGCCGGTATCGAGGTAGGTGTCGCGCAGGATCTGCCGCGGGCGCGGCTGGATGAGCAAGGCACCGATCTTGGGGTGCGCGCTCAGCCAGTCGCGGACGGCCCGCAGGTCGGTGACGGCCAGCTGCCATTCGATTTCACGGGAATCGCTGCCGGAAACGGGGAGATCGACGCTGTCGCGGGTTGCCATGGGTGGGCTCGAATCCTGCCGACGATGCATCGTAGCATCGGCTCCAGAGATTTCCGCGGGTTGCTCCAAATCAAAAATTGACGCTGGCACCGGGCGTTCCGTATCATGCGGCCCCCCGTGCGGCAGGTCTGGTGGCAGGGCACGGACACCAATGTGCGGGCGATTGGGCGATGCATCCGCGTGCCCGTAGCTCAGTTGGATAGAGCACCGGCCTTCTAAGCCGGTGGTCGCAGGTTCGAGTCCTGCCGGGCACGCCAGCGCCTATGTGGCTTCGATTGGGGCCGCAAATGGGTCGCAGGTTCGAGTCCTGCCGGGCACGCCAGCGCCTATGTGGCTTCGATTGGGGCCGCAAATGGGTCGCAGGTTCGACAAATTTGCCGGGTGCAAATTTGAACGCGGCGCAGCCGCGGCCCGGAACGGGCGAGGCTCAGGATGAGCCGAGTAATCCTGCCGGGCACGCCCGCTGCACTCGTGGCCGGGCGCGCCACGGGCGGGGATGGGTTTGACGACGGTGGACGTAGCTCAGCTGGTAGAGTCCCGGGTTGTGATCCCGGTTGTCGTGGGTTCGAGTCCCATCGTCCACCCCATTTCTCGCCCAAGTGTCTGTTTTTTCGAGTAAATCGGGCCCATCGCGGGCCCATCGCGGGCCCATCGCGGGCCCATCGCGGGCCCATCGCGGGCCCATCGCGGGCCCATCGCGGGCCCGTATAACCTAGGTTGTTACACGGTCTGTACCAAAACAGTGGGGGCAGATCGTGAAAGCAACCGACGATAAAACGTATTCCAGCGCGGCAAACGCGGCGTCTTCTACGTCCGCCGCCGCATCCCCAAAGCCTTGCTGACCGCTTGCCCGCGCGGTCAAACGGAGATCGTGCGGAGCCTGCGCACGGCCGATCCCCGGGTGGCGCGTTCGAAGGCGATCCTCGAGCTGGCGGCCATTGAGCGGGAGTTTGCCGCCCAGCGCTCCGAGATCGACCTCAGCCGCGCCCCCGAGAATCCCGTGAGCGTTCGATGCCTCTCGGACGAGCAGCTTGCCGGGATCGGGGACTTCTGGTCGCGGCAGATCCTCCTTGCTGACGGGCAGCGCCGCGAAGCCGGCCTCGATGACGAGGAGTTCGAAGCGATCGGGTCGACGCTTCTGGCTCAGCGCGCCGAGCTCGCCCGGATGCTGGCCCAGGGGCGCACGGCCCCCGTCCTGCTTGCCTTGCGGGCCTGCCTGCATCTTTGCGGCATCAACACGAACCCACCTTCTCGAGCCCCAGAAAATACAGGATGTGCCTGGATTGGCTGCCTCCCGAGCCGCCCCGGGGACGATTCCCTGGTTGAGTCGTCTCCGTGATGCGCCAACAGTGACCGATAGGCTTTCAGTCCCGATGCTTCGGTTCGATCAGATAGCTGCGCGTTCAATCTGCCTGTCGATTGCTTCGCGGATGTCTGCGGGCAACAAAGCCTTGGCAACGTGATCACGCCAAGTATCCACGATGTGGGCCGATGTCTCCTGCGCAATCGTCCATAGCTGGTTGACCGGCAGACCGGCCTTTTCGGCGAAGCGGCGCACCTGATCGGGCGTGATGTAACCGATGTGCTTCTCGCCACCGAAGTTGAGGGCCAGATTGTCTTTCGGGAGGTAGGGAAGCGTCGCCACCAGATCATAGGCCGGTGACAGAACGGGAACCCGGCTGTCCGGGTAAAGCAGGGTCCAGTTCTTGAGGTGCATGTCACCATTGCCGGTCAGCACCGTGAAGACCAACCGCCGCATGAATTCGTGAACAGCGGCCTCACCCGCCTCGGCGGCGAGCACGGCGGCGATATTGGCGTAATTGCGCCCTTCATACTTGTCTTCGGGAAAGATGCCGAACACTTGGGCGAAGTCTTCCATGTGCACGCGGGCTCCGTCTGGCTGGCGGTCGAAACGGCGGATGGCAAGTGCCTGACCGCCTACGCGGTTTACGTCTTCGGGCAGACCAGCGATCTCGTCGACCGGCAGCAGGCGGATTTCAGGCACATCGATACCGATGCTGCGCGCAAGCTCCATCATCGCGTATTCGTTTGCGGCAATGGCCGGATAATGGGGCGACGGCAGCTTGACGATCCAGGAACCGCCGATACCGCTGGCCGGTATCGTCAGATGGCCCTTGCCGTTCACAAGGGCGGAAAACTTCATCTGCACGCCTGCCAGCGAGAATTTCAGCGGTGCAGGGGCACTATCCGTACCGCTATCTTTCTCGACCTGCGGCTTCGGCGCCCATTTGTCGTCGAGCGGTTCGACCGTGACAGCGCCGGGCAGATCGGCACCCAACTGCCAGAGGAGGATGAACTCCTGTCCGGGCTTCACGCCCGCTCCGGCAGCGAGGTAGTCGCGCAAGACACCTTCCGGCAGCAGATTGGAAAAAAAGGCTGGCAGGCGCATCGCTGTCGGTTTGACCGTCGTCACCAACCCAGAGACACCCTTATAGGACAGGCTTAGCGTCGGGCGATTGGTGTCCTCGACATAGGCCTCATCGAAGGCAAAGAGATATCTGTCACCGGAAAGGCGATTGATGACGCCGATCCGTTTGCCGTGGAGGAAAACGGCGAGCGCGGCCGGCTGTCTGGTGGAGCCGGTCATGATGCGTCACCGTCATCATCGTCGGCAGCATAGAGCGGGCGCTCGTTGGCTTTGCCTGTGTGGCCGTCGCGCACTAGGGCGTTGACAGCAGGCACGAGGGACTGCGGCACCAGAACCAGATCCATGCCGAGCACCCGCACCAGATCGAGCAAGGTATCGAAGCGCGGCACAATGCGGCCAGTCTCGATACCGGAGATATGGGTCTGGGGAAGACCTGCGTGCTTGCCGACCTCGGTCTGGCTCCAGCCACGGCGAAGGCGGGCCACCTTGAGCGCCCGCCTGATGGTCTCAGGAAGGCGGTCCATTCGGACCGGTTTTATATGTGATTTCATTTATATTAATCTTCAATAAATAATATCGCATATATCTTGCTGAGTGTAAATATGTGAATTTAGCTAGATAAGCCCAAAATAGCTAAACTTGCATATAATGCTCGCCAGCGGCCGGATAGCGCAGTGGCGGTATTGCAGGTACGTGGTCGGCGACAATGAGCCCGTTGCGCACTCGTGGCGCTGCGCGCCGGGCCTGCCTGTGGCGGCCCCGTTGCGGTCTCTGTCACCCCCTGACAGACAATCCTCTAAGCCATACGGCGAGTATCTGTCTGGGGAAAATCGTCGGGCTTGACCTTGGTGGCCTGCGCCATCCCCGCAACACAGGCGCTATCCGGACATGATCGCGCGTCCGTGTGTCGAGGATCGGGACCTTTTTGACGAGGTACCGGATGCCGGGACGCCGACGCGGACACTGCCGAAGAGGACGACGAGGGTGCCCCGGGGCGATCAGCGCGCACCCGGCAGAGCGGATCGTCGCTGCACCGAATGCCCTGGCGCCGGCACTCATCGAGTTGCGACTCTACGCTACGCCGAGTGGGTGCGCTCGAGCGCGTGATGCGGCGTTTCGCTCGTGTCCGTTTCCAGCGGCTTCCTGCATGAGCTGCGGGCATGTTGATTCTGCGAGTGCTGCCAATCGGCGGATCACGGCTGACGCGAATTCGAACCACTGCACCGCTATGCCGCGAGAGGTCACGCGACTCACGAAGGCTGACATATGAGTCACGCCGATTCGCTCGTAAAGCAAGCGTCCGCAAACGAAGTCCACCCGGGTGAAGAGCGCAAACGGCAGCGAAGTCTCGACGTACACGCCACTCAGACTCGCATTGCACAAGCCACCGTATGCGGTTGGCCTGCCGTATCTTTCCAGCCTAACAGGCAGAGTGAGTGGCATTCGTCTTCCAAGACGATGTTCCATGCCCGTGCACTGACCGTCAACGAGCGGCGAATGCGCGATTCCCGGCACGCGCTCATCACCGCAGTGCGAAACGAAGGCCGGGGGCTGGGTCCACCCTGTAACGGTCGGGTGCGGGTCAGGGAGTTCGGAGCAGCGCAGGGGCCAGCGACTGACGCGGGGTGTCAGGCAGCGGATGTCCGAGGGGCCGAGCGCAACCAGAAGCTTCAGAAACTCGACATGTGCCCAGACGAGCGGCATGGCGCTGCCGCAAGGCCGTCCCGGGCGAGCTCGAGCGCTGGAATCGGGTCGGTATCCCAGACCTGTCCGGGCAGCAGCCCGCCAGCGCCCGCGCAGTGCCGCATTGTCCGGAGGTAGGGCAGACATCCTCGCCCGACTGTAGCGCCAAATGGCCGCGCTCGCCGACGAGCAGAGGCCACGCGCGACCGATGCCGTGACCATCGAACGGCCGCCCATCTGCATGCTCTCCGTACCCGTCACCGTTGTATCGAGCGCAGCGGTGACGAAATCCGTGTCACTCGAGGACCATGTGGGAGGTATTCCGGGCGCGCCGAAGGCATGGTCCGCCGATGCGCTCATACCGCTTCCCCGCCTCGGGGGATCCACCTCCTTCGGTCCCGCGGCCGGCACCACACTGCGCGACGAGGGCGGGTCAAATAGTGCCCTGCTTCGAGTCGGGCACGATGGTCGCGCCCCCGAGAGCCGTTCCCGTCCGGCATGCAATGTCGACGGGAATGTCCGGCAGACGCGCCCTGTGCGTTGAGCGCTTGGACGTGTGTCTACAAACGTCCACAGTTCAGCCCGCCTCGGTCTTTCGCGCGTGAGTGATTGCGGCGGTCACTTGACGCTGCGCGGACCTGATCGCGCGACGTGGGCAGGTCTCGCTGCTATGCAGCGGATCGATGGAATTGCAGGCCTTCTGCGCAGCCTCGGTCACGTCATCCTTCAGAAGCGCCACTCCGGAGTAGGTCGTGAGAATCACGGGGTTGAACCTGACTCGCGCCGCAGCCGCGAATTCCTGGATGGGTGCTCCCGTTGCGCCGGCATAACCGATGGTTGTCACAGTTCTCGCAGCTGGAGCGGACACGGTGATCGGCCTGAGAAGAGCTGTCTGGACGGGCTTGAGACTTGCCAGCGTGCCCGGTGCGCAGAGAAGGTGCGCGGTGACCTTGATGGGTTTGAGGACCGCGGCGTGCGCCTGGGCACTCGAGAACGCGAGTGGGCCGATCGCAACGGCCAGGATGGGGACGAAGCGCCATGGGTGGCGCGCAGGCAGTGCGAGCTTCGAATGGCTCATGGGGGGGCTCCTGATGTGCATCGATTGAGCTTGCCTGGTAGGCATTCAGGATATTGCCCGCCGATTCGCACAATGCAATTTCCGGCTCCGTTACAAGCGAAACATTTGACGCTCGAAGTGGCATCGTGCGCCAATGCCGATCGGATCCAACTGCGGGTAAGCGCTACCGACAGCAGCCGAGGGATGTCGGCGATCCTTCGTAGGGGCGACTGCGCTGCGCTCGATTGGCGCTGCCCATGGACAAAAGAATGGGAATGGGATCATGCGCATGCAGTGCGGGTGGCTGGGTACAGCCGCACTTCGGGCTCGCCGTCGTCCAGCACGGTCGGGGCTGTCCAGTCCGTCAGTCGTGCCATATCAGTGCGCTTGTGGCAGTTCGAGACCGCCATCTTGCCGGTCCCGGACACCTGCCCAGCTTGCGGCGGCCGCTCACCCCGTCAGCCAGATGCAGCCGCAGAACGTCTTTGATCTTTTACATCGCACGCCTCGCCTGGGCCACTGCATCGCTCCAGTTGCAAAAAGGGGCGAAAGGTGGCGGTGGATAAGGCCTGCGACGAGTCGCCCCGGCTTGGGGAAGACCGGAATCCGGAAGAATGCCGGACGGCGATCCGGCCGATCGGCCAAATTGTCTCGCAGCAGTCCGGCATGCCGCCGGAATGGTGTCCGCCGTCAGTCCGGAATCGCGTCCGTCATGGACCGGTGTACGCAGCAGCGGGGGGCACGACCGGCGCCATGCGGGAGCGCGCTCACCCTGGCGGCATTACGCAGCTTGCCCTTCCAGAGGATCGAGTCCTTCGGGTTCAGCCCCTGCGCTCGGCAGCAGGCGGCCTCGGGCTGGCCTGATTTACGCAGGGCCGGCAGATGTTCGGCCTGCCAGGCTCGGATGTCTTCCCGGCGCCGCGCGGGTGAAAAGTCGGTTCCTCATCATCGGCACACTCATGCGTGAGAATGTGGCGCAGCGTGCCGCCGGTGACAGCGTCAGCCGCCAGACGCGGATTTACCGACGCATGCGAGAATACCCAGAGATCGGATCGGCTGGGCTGATGAGGGGGTGACGGCCGCCCTTAAGCCGAGCCTATTCCATCGACCCGCGCGCATCTGCTACACTTTCTGTTCGACAGGTCAGACTCGCAGCTCGAGCGATTCAGAGCAGAGTGGGCGATTCCATGGTGCGGATGGTGTGCCATCGTCCACCCCTGATGCGAAGGAAGGCGCACGGCGCGCCTTCCGCGACACGATTTGGGCCGTTAGCTCAGCTGGTAGAGCAGGAGACTCTTAATCTCTTGGTCGTAGGTTCGATCCCTACACGGCCCACCAATTCAACTAGTTACGCGCGTAATTCCGATCGCCTCGCGCTGCAAGCCGAAAGTAAGCGCCGGGTAATCATCCTGCCCGATTCAGCGCTCCCAGACGAACAGCACTTGCTGGGGATCGCCCCAGCGGTATCCGCAGTCCGCCTCGAAGCAAGGTAGGGCGATGCGGAACGCTTCGAGGATCGGGAATGGCCCCTCGTCTG
>JAKAFQ010000175.1 GCA_021817875.1 Pseudomonadota bacterium | reverse complement strand
TCGGCGCCGAATCGAGCCGCGCGCAGCTGCTGCCACTGCGCGACCCAGGGCGCGACTCGGGCCGCCAGTCCGCTGTCCCGCTGCGCGCCGGCCGGCAGCCGGGCAAGCCGCCGCGAAGCCGCCTGGAGATAACGTGCCAGGTGACCGAACCACGGCCGCGGCGTTGACTCGATGAAATCCGGCGGCAGCAGCGAGGCGAGCTGCGCCTCGATGTCCGCGCAGACGGAGCCTGGCCGGGCGGCTCGCTCCGCATCGAGCGCCGCGCGTACCGCGCGCCACTCTCTGAACACCGCCTTCACCGTGTTCGTCACCTGGCCTCCGACTTCCTCCAGCCTGACCCGTGCCTGCTGCACTCGCTCCGTGAAGGCCGGCGCGCTGCGCGGTGCAGGCGCCTCCGGCGCCGCAAAGCAGTCCTGAAAGATGCGTTGCGTGACCGCCTCCGCCAGCGACTGCGCCAGGTTGAATCCCCCGCTCGACAGCACGAGTTCCCGGTCCTCGCCGACACGTCGCTGCCAGTATCTGGCCTGCTGAGGCAGCGCGAGCAGCGCCAGACGGGCCACGCCGCCGCGCAGCATCTGCTCCGCCGACGCCGCATCACGCGCTTCGATCAACGCAACACCGCTCCGGCGGTCTTCGAGGGTCGGGTGGACGGTCAGCCGCAGAGCGCTTCTGTGCACTTCCCGCGCCACAGGCAGCTCGCCGAAATCCCAAATGCGATGCACCGTCGCGTTCGCCGCGGACTGGCCTGCGCGGATCGCGGGCGCAACGGGCAATGAGCGCAGCTTCCGTCTGAGTGCCGTGACGTCCCGGCCCTCGGCCACCACGTTGTTCTGCGCGTCGACCACCCGGATGTTCAGGGTCAGATGAGCCGGCAGAGGCAGCGCCGCGAGCTGCGCCGCGTCCACCTGGATCCCGGTGCGCCTTGAGACCCACTGCGCCAGTGCCGCGTAAAACCCCGGCAGAGCGTCTTCGCCGGCCGCACCGAGCTCCTCGAGGGCCTGACGCGCGTGTTCCGGGACCGGCACCAGGAGCTTGCGCTGGCTTTTCGGCAACTCACGCAGCACCGCAATGATTTTCTCCAGCCGCCAGCCCGGCACCAGCCACGCCAATCGATCCGGATCGAGCGCTTCGAGCAACAGGTCGGGCACCTCGAGCGTGACCCCGTCATCGGGCTCCGCCGGTTCGAAGCGGTAGCACAGCGGCAGTCGGTTGCCGCCGACGGTGAGCGTCTCGGGGAATCGGTGCTCGTCGATTTCAGTCACCTCGCGCAGCATCAAATCGGCCCGCGACAGGTACAGGACTTTCGGCTCGCGCCGTTCCGCCTCGAGACGCCAGCGGTTGAAAGCCGTCACCGAGCTCACCGTCTCGGGGATTCTCGCGGCGTAGAACTCGAGCTGGCGCTGCTCGCCGGCGAGGATGTCGCGACGGCGGATCTTCGCTTCGAGCTGCTCGACCTGCCGGCGCAGCGCACGGTTGGCCTGCAGAAACGCCGCCCGCACCACCTGCCGGGGCGGTCCCTGCTCCGGATCGATCAGCGCCTCGCGGATGAAGATCTCCCGCGCCTCCTTCGGGGCGACCCGGCCGTAATCGACCCGCCGCCGCGACGCCAGCGTCAGCCCATAGAGCGATATGCTCTCGAACGCGCCCACGAACCCGCGGCGCTCGACCCAGTGCGGCTCACTGTAGTGGTGTTTCAGAAGATGCGCCGCCGCGCGCTCGATCCAGGCCGGCTCGACCGCCGCCACCATGCGCGCGTAGACCCGTGTCGTTTCGAGGAGACTTCCCGCAACGACCCATTTGGGCGGTCTGGCGGCGAGCGGCGTGCCCGGCGCGATCACGAAACGCAGGGCGCGCGGACCCTCGTACTCGCGCCGCTCATTGAGGCTGCCGATGGAACCGAGAAACCCGGTGAGGATGGCCTGGTGCAGCGGCGCGTACGCCGCCGGCAGTTGATTCGGCCGCAGATCGAGCTCCCGGGCGCTCAGCGAGAGCTGCGCGTGCAGGTCCTGCCACTCGCGCATGCGCAGAAACGACAGAAAATGCTCGCGGCACCACTTGCGCAGCTGGTTGCCCGAGACAGCCGCGGCCTGTTCGCCGAACGCCCTCCAGAGATTGAGCACCGTGAGGAAATCGGAGCGCGCATCCGCGAACAGGCCATGCTTCTGATCGGCCTGCTGTTGCATCTCGGCTGGCCGCTCGCGCGGATCCTGCGCCTCGAGAAACGCGGCGATGATCAGCATCTCCGCAAGGCATCCCAGGCGGGAGGCCGCCAGCAGCATCCGCCCGAGCCGCGGATCGAGCGGCACGGCGGCGATCTTGCGCCCGAGATCCGTCACCTGCCGTCCGTTCATTGCCTGCAGTTCCTCGAGCAGCCGGACCCCGTCGTTGATCAGCCGCGTATCCGGCGGGTCGAGGAACGGGAAGCGCTCGGGCGGTGCGAGTTCGAGCGCCGCCATGCGCAGGATCACGCTCGCGAGGTGGGTGCGCAGCACTTCCGGCGCGGTGTACGCTTCGCGGGCGTTGAAGTCCTCCTCGGAGTACAGACGGAGGCAGATGCCTTCGGCTTCGCGGCCGCAGCGACCCCGGCGCTGGTCCGCGCTCGCCTTGGAGATGCGCTCGATGTGCAGCCGCTGCACCTTGCCGCGCGCGCTGTAGCGGCTGATGCGGGCGAGCCCCGAATCGATGACCTGACGGATGCCCGGCACGGTGAGGGATGTTTCGGCGACATTGGTCGAGAGGATCACACGCCGCCGCGTGTGTCCGTGGAAGATCCGCGCCTGCTCGGCGGCGGACAGCCGCGCATAGAGCGGCAGGATCTCGGTATCCGGCAGTCCGGCCCTGGCCAGGGCGTCAGCGGCCTCGCGGATATGTTTCTCCCCGGGAAGAAACACCAGGGTATCGAGGCGGCGGCCGGCATCGAGCTCGCGCACGGCCGCCACGACACCCTCGGGCAGCGACAGCTCCGCGGCGTCTTCGTCTTCTGCCACCAGCGGGCGATAGCGCACCTCGATCGGAAAGCCGCGGCCGGAGACTTCGATCACCGGCGCGCCGCCGAAGAACTCGGCGAACCTGCCCGGATCGATGGTCGCCGAGGTCACGATGAGCTTCAGATCGGGGCGGCGCGGCAGCAGGCCCTTCAGAACACCCAGCAGCAGATCGATGTTGAGGCTGCGCTCGTGCGCCTCGTCGATGATCAGCGTGTCGTAGCGACGCAGCTCCCGGTCGCCTTCCAGCTCCTTGAGCAGGATGCCGTCGGTCATCAGCTTCACGCGGCAATCGGGTCCGGTGCGGTCCGTGAAACGCACCTGGTAACCCACCGCCCCACCGACGCTGGTGCCGGTTTCCTCGGCAAGGCGCATGGCGAGCGCGCGTGCGGCGATGCGCCGCGGCTGGGTATGGCCGATCAGGCCCAGGGTGCCGCGACCGGCCGAAAGACACAGTTTCGGCAGTTGGGTGGACTTTCCCGACCCGGTCGCGCCGCATACCACGATCACCGCATGGCGCGCGATCGCCTCGAGGATCTCCTGCCGGTGGGCGCTGATCGGCAGCGCCGGATCGTACTCGAGCCGGATCGGCACGGCGGGTGTGACATTGCGCGGTGCGCGGCTACGGGCCTCCATTGCCTGCAGCATAAAGCACCGCGCGTCGACGGCAAGCCGAGCGCAAGCCGCCGCGATCGTCGCGGCGCGGCGCGCGGTTGCGCGTGCAACGACCCGCGCCGGCGCGGCCCCGGACAGTCCAGGCGTATATAATTGCGCGCCACCATGCATGCTCCAGCCTCCTCGGCCGGCGAGAACCGGCTCCTGCACGGCATTCCTGCCGCGCGCCTCGCGCTCATCGACCGCATCGCACGCATCCGCGTGCCGCACGGCAAGACGGGCCGCGCACCGCCTGAGCTGCGCCAGGGCTTCCTGCGGAGCTATTTCCGTGGGGTAGCCGAAGAGGACCTCGCGTCCCGCGCGCCCGCGGCGCTCGCCCACGCAGCCCGGTGTCACCTCGAACTCGGCGCACGCCGAGCGGCCGGTGAGACCCGGGTGCGCATCTTCAATCCCGACCCCGGCCGTGACGGCTTCGAATCGCCGCACACGGTCGTGCAGATCGTCACGGATGATCGTCCGTTTCTCGTTGACTCCGTCGGGTTGGTGTTCGACCGCGCAGGGCTCGCCGTTCATCTGCTCGTGCACCCGGTGCTCGAAGTGCGCCGCGACGGCCGAGGGCGGCTCGGCGGCTTCGGCGCCAACGGCACGCAGCCGCATCGGGCCGAATCCTGGGAGATGTACGAGATCGACCGGCAGAGCGACCCGGAATCGCTCGAGCGGCTGGGCCGCCGGATCGAGGCCACGCTCGCCGACGTGCGTGCCGTGGTGGACGACTGGGGACAGATGCGCGAGCGGGTCCGCGCCATCGTGGCCGACCTGGAGCGCGCCCCGCCACCGCTGCCGGTGGAGGAGATCAGCGAGGCGCGCCAGCTGCTCGAATGGATGGAGCAGCGCAATTTCGTCTTCCTCGGCTACCGGCAATACCGGCTCGAGCGCGGCGCCCGCCAGGATCTGCTGAAATCCCAGCCGCGCACCGGGCTCGGCATCCTGCGTGCCAGTGACGCCGGACGCCCCGGCGTGACCGTGCTCAAGGACGACATCCGCGCGCAGGCGCGCGAGCGCCAGCTCCTGATTCTCACCAAGGCCAACTCCATCGCGACCGTCCACCGGGCCGAGTACCTCGACTACGTGGGACTGAAGAGATTCGATGCGAACGGCGAGGTCGAGGGCGAGCACCGCTTCCTCGGCCTGTGGACCTCGACGGCCTACCATCTCAGTCCGCGCGACATCCCGGTGCTGCGCCTGAAAGTCGAGCGCGTCATCCAGTATTTCGGTCTCGACCCGCAGAGCCACGACGGCAAGGCGGTTCTCAATGTGCTCGAGACCTATCCGCGCGACGAGCTGTTCCAGGCGAGCACCTCGGACCTGATCCGCATCTGCCGCGGAATCGTCAACCTGTACGAGCGGCGCACCGTGCGCCTGCTGGTCCGGCGCGATCCCTATCATCGGTTCTATTCCTGTCTGATCTACGTGCCCCGTGACCGCTACAACACCGACGTGCGCCAGCGCATCGAGCAGATCGTGCTGGCAGGCTTCGCGGGCAAATCGGTCGAGAGTCAGGTACAGATCTCCGGCTCCAGCCATGCACGGGTGCACGTGGTGGTGCGGACCGAGCCGACCGAGCGGCACACGGTGGAGTTCGCCTCGCTCGAGCAGCGCATCGGGCAGGCAACCCTGACGTGGACCGATCGTCTGCGCGAGGTGCTGGTGAGGCGGGACGGAGAAGCGGCGGGACTTGCGCTGCTGAACCGGTACCGGCACGTCTTCCCGCTCGCTTACGAGGAAGATGTCACGCCTGCCGAAGCGCCGCACGATATCGAAGATCTGGAAAAACTGGCCGCGCAGCCGCAGACGCGCCGTCTCAGCCTGCACCGGTCCTGCGCTCAGGGCCCGGCCGGCCTGCACCTGAAGATCGTGAAACGGGGTGAGCCGGTGCCGATATCGGACCTGCTGCCCATGCTCGAGAATTTCGGCCTGCGGGTGATCGCCGAACGGCCCTACGAGCTCGCGTGGCCCGGAGGCGGTGCCGCCTGGATCCAGGACTTCGAGCTCGAGCACCGCGAAGGCCGCGCAATCGACATCCCGCGCATCGAAGCGCGCTTCAAGGAGGCGCTCACCGCCGGCTGGAGCGGCGAGGCGGAAAACGACGGATTCAACCGCCTGTTGTTCGGCGCCGACCTTTCCGCCCGGCAGATCCTCGTGCTGCGGGCGTACTGCCGTTATCTGTTGCAGACGGGAGTGCCTTTCAGCCAGGCGTACATGGAGCGGACGCTGGCGGCCCATGCGCCGATCGCGGGCGCCCTGGTCCGCCTGTTCGAGGCGCGGTTCGACCCGGCACAGGCGCATGCGGGTCACGCGGCCGAGCGGGCCAGCGCGCAGCTCGTCACCCAGATCCGCTCGACACTCGATGCGGTCACGAGCCTGGACGAAGACCGCATCCTGCGTGCGTACCTTGGACTCGTCCAGGCGACGCAACGGACGAATTTCTACCGCCGCGATGGCAGCGGCGCTCCACTGCCCTATCTGTCCCTGAAGTTCGATCCCACGGGTATCCCCGAGCTGCCGTTGCCGCGGCCCAGGCACGAGATCTTCGTGTACAGCCCGCGGGTCGAAGGCGTGCACCTGCGCATGGGGGATGTGGCCCGCGGCGGCATCCGCTGGTCCGACCGGCGCGAGGACTTCCGCACCGAGGTCCTGGGTCTGATGAAGGCCCAGAACGTGAAGAACACGCTGATCGTGCCCGTCGGCGCCAAGGGGGGCTTCGTACCCAAACAGCTGCCCCAGGGCAGCCGGGACGAACTGCAGGCCGAGGTCATCGCCTGCTACAAGACTTTCATCCGGGGCCTGCTCGACCTCACGGACAACATCGTCGCGGGTCGCATCGCGCCACCGCCGCAGGTGGTGCGTCACGACGGCGACGACCCTTACCTGGTGGTCGCGGCCGACAAGGGCACGGCGAGCTTTTCCGACATCGCCAACGCGCTTTCGGCCGAGTACGGCTTCTGGCTCGGCGACGCGTTCGCCTCCGGAGGCTCGGCCGGCTACGACCACAAGGGTCTCGGCATCACGGCCCGCGGCGCCTGGGAGTGCGTGAAGCGGCATTTCCGCGAGATCGGCGTCGACATCCAGAAGAGCGCATTCACCGTCGCAGGCATCGGCGACATGTCCGGTGATGTGTTCGGCAACGGCATGCTGCTTTCCCGCCACATCCTGCTGCAGGCCGCCTTCGACCATCGACACATCTTTCTCGATCCGCGGCCCGATCCGGCGGTCAGCTTCGCCGAGCGGCAGCGCCTGTTCGCGCTGGCCAGATCGAGCTGGGACGATTACGACCGCGGCCGCATATCCAAGGGAGGCGGGGTGTTCCCACGCTCCGCCAAATCAGTGCCGCTGTCCGCCGAGGCGCGTGCGCTTCTGGGGTTGGATGCGCCCGCCGCCGCGCCCACTGACATCGTCCGCGCGATCCTGCGCATGCCGGTGGATCTGCTCTGGAACGGCGGCATCGGCACCTACGTCAAATCGAGCCGCGAATCGAACGCCGAAGTCGGTGACCGCGCGAACGACCTGCTGCGCGTCAACGGCGCCGAGCTGCGCGCCAAGGTGGTCGGCGAGGGCGGCAACCTCGGCTTCACCCAGCGGGGGCGCGTCGAATACGCCCTCGCGGGTGGCCGGCTCAACACGGATTTCATCGACAACTCCGCGGGCGTCAACACTTCGGACGTCGAGGTGAACCTGAAGATCCTGCTCAATCCTCTGGTTCACTCCGGCAGGATCTCCACGGCCGAGCGCAACCGGCTGCTCGCACGCATGTCCGGCGAGGTGTGCGAGCTGGTGCTGCGCAACAATTATCTTCAGGGGCAGGCGCTCAGCACTCTCGAGCAGCAGGCGAGCTCGCGGCTCGCGGAATTCCAGCATCTGATCGGCCTGCTCGAGCGTACCGGC
Organism: Pseudomonadota bacterium; assembly: GCA_021817875.1. Next base: position 392 of record JAKAFQ010000175.1, on the reverse strand, counting down.
GGCCTCAATCGCGCGCTCGAGTTCCTGCCGAGCGAGGCGCAGATCGCCGAGCGGCGCAAGAGCGGTGCCGGCTTCACCCGCCCGGAACTCGCCATCCTGCTCTCCTACGGCAAGATCTGGCTCAACAACCACCTGCTCGATTCGGACGTGCCCGAAGACCCGTACCTCTCGAGTGAACTGGAGCGCTATTTCCCCGCGCCGGTGCGCAGGCGATTCGCCCAGGCCATCGGCAGGCACCGGTTGCGACGGCAGATCATCGCCACGGCCATCGCCAACAGCCTGATCAACCGCATGGGGCCGATCTTCGTGCTGCGCGCACAGGAGGATACCGGCGCCGAGCCGGCGCAGATCGCCCGCGCCTTTACCGCCGCGCGAGAAATCTTCGAGGCACG
>JAKAFQ010000174.1 GCA_021817875.1 Pseudomonadota bacterium | reverse complement strand
TGGGCGAGCTCGAAGAGGCACTCGCCGCCGGCCCGGACATCGTGATGCTCGACGAGTTCACGCTGGCCGACATGAGGACGGCCGTCGGGGTGAACCGCGCGCATCGCCGGCCGGTGCGGCTCGAGGCCTCCGGCAGCATCCATCTCGAGAACGTGCGGACCATCGCCGAGACGGGGGTGGATTTCATCTCCGTCGGAGGGATCACCAAGCACGTGCGGGCGGTCGACCTGTCGATGCGTCTGGAATTCCACGGTCCCGGTCAGGGCCGGACGGTCATCCGCCCGGCTGGCGGATGATTCCCGCGCACCAGTCCTGGCGGGAACCCCCGCTCTGCGCCCGTCCCGCGCCCCGGCCGGGGCGCTTGGCTCACGCGCCGAGGCGGCTCTCGAGGTGGCCGGCGAGCTCGGCGAGGGTCGGGTAGTCGAACAGCTCGGTGAGCTCGAGCTTGCCGGGATACTCCCGATCGATCTGCTCGTGGATCTCGATGAGCTTCAGCGAGCTCGCCCCGAGCTCGAACAGATTGTCGTGCGGCTCGACCCGCTTGCCCCCGAGGGCGGCTTCGCAGATGTTCTGCAGCCGCTGCTCGATCTCGCTGCGGCTCGCCGCCGCGCCGCCCGGGCCCGCCTCGCGCAGCTCCGCCAGGCGCTGGCGTTCGGCATCGAACTGCCCCTGCAGAAAGCTCTGCTCGAGCAGGTGACGCTGGATCTTGCCGCTGGTGGTCTTGGGGATGCGCTTGACCGGCACCACCTCGGCGACCTGCAGCCCGGTCCGCTCGTTGATCAGCCGCGCCGCCGCGCGCGCCAGCGGCACGAACTCCTCGAGCGTCCCGCGGTGCAGCACGAACAGCACCAGCTGCTCGAGCGGCTCGTGCGCCGGGCGCACCCCGGCGGCCACCACCTTGCCGAGCTCCAGCCCCTCGAGGCGCTGCACGATCGACTCCAGATCGTGCGGGTAGTAGTTCTGGCCGTTGACGAAGATGATCTCCTTCGCCCGCCCCGAGACGTAGATCTCCCCACCGTGCAGCAGCGCCAGATCCCCGGTGCGCAGCCAGCCGTCGGCGGTGAAGGCCGCCGCGTTCGCCTCGGGGTTCTCGTAGTACCCGCCCGTCACGTTCTGCCCACGCATCTGCAGGTGCCCGATATGCCCCTCGGGCAGCGGCTGGTCCTGCTCATCGACGATGCGCACCTGGCAGTACGGAATCGCCTTGCCCTCCGAGACCAGCTGCAGCGCCTCGCCGGCACCGTGCTCGAGCAGCCGCACCGCCTCGCCCACCCCCATCCGGTGCCGCTCGAGCGCCACGGTGCGCAGCGGCGCCCCGGGCGGCGGAAAACTCACCGCGAGGGACGCCTCGGCCAGCCCATACACCGGGTACATCGCGTTGCGCGCCAGCCCCGCCACGGCCAGCCGCTCGAGAAACTCCTCGCACAGCGGCACCGAAATCGGCTCGGCACCGTTGAAAATCAGCCGCACGCTCGACAGATCCAGCCCCTCGGGCGCCCGCTCCCCGAGCACCTTCAGATAGTGCCGGTAACCGAAGTTCGGCGAGCACAGCAGCGTGGCGCCAATGCGGCTGGCCAGCTGCAGCCACAGCAGCGGCCGGCGCACAAACAGCTCCGTCGGCATCAGGTGCGCCTGCACCCGGTTGAAAAACATGATCAGGTGAAAGCCAATCAGCCCCATGTCGTGCGTCAGCGGCATCCACGACAGACTCACGTCGCGCTCGCTGAACCCGGCCACCTCGCTCGAGCCACGCGCATTGGCCAGGATGTTCCCGTGCGTCAGCACCACCCCCTTCGGCTCGCTGGTCGAGCCCGAGGAGAACTGAATGAACGCCACGTCCTGCGGGCGCGCCTCGTGCACCTGGCCGGCCCGGGAGATGTCCTCCAGATCCTCCACCACAAACGCCCGCCCCATCAGCCCACGCAGCGTCGCGCCCAGCCCGGCCTGCTCGGCCACCCCGGCCAGCCGCTCCAGCACCCGCCGCTCGCTGTACACATACGGCTCGCCCAGACAGCGCGCAATCCGCAGCAGCTTCAGCCGATGCTCCTCGCTGATCCCCACCGCCACCGGCACCGGCACGATCCCCCCGAGCACCGCCGCCCAGAACGCGTCGATGAACTGCTCGTTGCTGCCCACCGACACGATCAGCTTGTCGCCCGGGCGCGCTCCGAGGCGCTGCAGGTGATACAAAATCCCCAGCGCACGCTCGTACAGCTCCCCATACCCCACGCCGCGCCGCTCGTGCTCGCCCTCCAGATAGGTGATCTGCCCCTCATGGCCCCGGTTCGCCTCGATCAGCCCGGTCAGCGTCGTGACATTCAACATCAGCGAAACTCCAGCCTCAGGGATATGGCTCCGCCCGGTGGGGCGATGCCGGATCGGCACCGTCAGGGCGGCTGCGCCGGGTTCACCCCCCGGTCGGTCATGCGCCCCCCGTGGGACTGACGGCTGCCAGTCCGTTCACCGCGCGCGGCGTCGCGCCGCAGCGGCGCGAACGCCCGGCAGTCTGGCAAATGGCCGAGGGTGAGCTATCGGTATAACTACGTATACCCTTGGCGGCGCGCTGCCGCGGCGGACGGCTTCTGAGTATTTTCCGGCATTCCAAGCGCGCCGTCGAAGTCGCATCGTCAGATGCGATCAGGGCGTTTCGTGGGAGTCATGCATGAACACGGGAGTGGGCCGCGCGCGGATCGGCCAGTGGTATCTGCGTTGGGACAAGGGCGAGGTGTTCCAGGTGACCGGTCGCGACGAACGCGCGCGGACGCTCGAGATCCAGACCTTCGGCGGCGACCTGGATGAAGTCGACGAGGCGGCCTGGGCGGCGCTGCCGTTGAGCCTGGCGGAGCCCCCGGAGGACTGGACCGGTCCGATGGACGATGTCGAGACCGACGACCTCGGGTATTCCGAGACCGGCATGAGCGAGGAGGATTGGACCCAGCCGCTGCAGCCGCTCAGGATGGCGGAGGAGGCCTGGGAAGATACGCGCGAGGAGGGCGAGCGCGATCCGCAGGGCGAGGGGCTGCCCCAGGAGGGGCTGGCGCTCGATGAGCCCGCGGCCCGCGACCGGCTGCGCTGAGCGCGGCGGCTGCCGGGGGAGGCGTCGATGCTCTGGCGCCGGCTGATGCTCGCGGTTTCGGACATCGAACAGGTGCCGATCCACGTGCTCGATCGTCTCGGGCGACTCGGGCGCGGGCTCGATGCGCACATCGAGCTGTTTCATTGTCTCTACGAGCCGGAGTCGGTCCAGGGCTCGAACGAGGAGCGCGCCGCGCACCTCATCGCCGCCCGGGTCGAGGAGCGGCGGCGGCGGCTCGAACGGCTGGCCGACGTGCTGCGCGATCAGAAACTGCATGTCGGGGCGAGCGTCCGCTGGGACTTTCCGACCTATGAAGGCATCATCCGCCACGCGCTGCGCTACCGGCCCGACCTGCTGATCGTGCCGGCGATCCGGCTCGACGGGACGCTGCGCACCCTGGCGTATCGTGAATCGCGACTCATCGAAGAGTGTCCCTGTCCGGTGTTGTTTCTGAAGGCACGCGAGATCTACTCCCGGGGATGCATCGTGGCCGCCCTCGCGCAGCACGATGGCGAGGCGGCGGATCTCGATGAGAGGATTCTCGGGGCGGCCCGCACGGTGGCGCACGCCCTGGCGAAATCACCGCTGTGTGTGTTCAGCGTCGTCTCGCCGGGTCGGCGCGCCTGGAGCGGTGCGGCCGCCGCCGGCTACGATGTGCGCAACGGGAACGGGCCGCAACAGCCCGCGGTTTCCCTGGGCGAGGTGCAGGCCCGCATGCGGCGTCTGGCGCTGCGTCACGAGATCCCGCCCGGGGAGGTACGGGTCGAGTACGGCGAGCCGGCGGTGAGCCTGGCGCTGTACGCGCGCCAGTCACGCACCCAGATGGTCGTGCTCGGTGTCCGGTCGGCGCTGCACCCGGATGACGGGTCCGAGCGGCTCGCGGAACGGGTTCTCGACAGCATCGAGTGCGATCTGTTGGTCGTGAAGCCGAGCGATGCGCCGGTCACGGTCGATACCGTGTCAGCGCCGGCGGTGCCGCATCCGGCCTGAGCCCGGTGGCACGGCGCGCTTGCAGGCGCACGGCCGGCCTAGGCGGGCGCGGCGCCGGGCTTGGGGAGCGATTCGCGGGCGAAGTCCTGGCGGCGCCGGGCGAGCTCACGCACCCGGGCCTCGGCGAGCGCATTCACCGTGGCCTCGGGGTACTCTCCGGAGGGCTGGCGCTCACCCGCCTGCAGCCCGGTCAGCAGCTCCAGCGCCTCATCGAGCGTGCCGACGGCGTAAACATGAAACCTGCCGCGCTCGGCGGCCTCGATGACCGCCTCGTCGAGCATCAGGTGCTCGAGGTTGCCGGCCGGCACGATCACACCCTGTGACCCGGTGAGTCCCCGCTCGCGGCAGGTCTGGAAGAAACCTTCGATCTTCTCATTGACGCCGCCGATCACCTGGACGACGCCATGCTGGTTGATCGATCCGGTGACCGCCAGCGACTGGCGCAGCGGCACGCGCGCGATCGCCGAGATGAGCGCGCAGGCCTCGGCGAGCGAGGCGCTGTCACCGTCGATGCCGCCGTAGCTCTGCTCGAACACCAGACTGGCATGCAGCGACAGCGGCCGCGAGCAGCCGAAACGCGCGCCGATCAGCGCCGAGAGGATCAGGACCCCCTTGGAATGAATCGCCCCGCCGAGCTTGACCTCCCGTTCGATGTCGATCACCTCACCCTCGCCCATGCGCACGGCGGCACTGATGCGCGCCGGCTGGCCGAACCAGGCGGTCCCGACCTGCAGGACCGACAGGCCGTTGATCTGTCCGACGGCCTCGCCGTCGGTCTCGATGAGCAGGCTGTTGCGGCGGATCGCATCGAGGATCTGCCCGTGTACCCGCGCAAGCCGCGCCTGCCGCTGCTCGATGGCGCGCCGGATGTCCGCGGCGCGAATCAGCGCGCCGCCGCCGGCCCGGGCGAAGTGGTTTGCCTCGCGCACCGTGTCCTCGATGCTGCGCAGGTGCGTCGAGAGTTTCCTCGAGTCTCCGGCGATGCGCGAGCCGTGCTCGATGAGCCGGGCGACGGCCGCCGCCTCCAGAGGCAGGAGCTGTTCGCGGCGGATGCACGCCGCGGCGAGCCGCGCATAGAGCTGAGTGGTCTGCGGCGTGCGCTCGATCGTATCGTCGAAGTCCGCGACGATCTTGAACAGCTCGGCGAACTCCGGATCGTAGGCGCACAGCAGCGTGTACACCGGCCGGGTGCCGATCAGCACCACGCGCACGCTGAGTGGAATGCGCTCGGGCTCGAGCGACAGGGTGCTGATCAGGCTCAGGCGCTGTCCCAGCGACTCGATGCGCACGCTGCGCTCGAACAGGGCGTGTTTCAGCGCGTCCCAGGAAAACGGCTGCGCGAGCAGCCGCTCGGCATCGAGAATCAGGAACCCGCCGTTCGCCCGATGCAGCGCTCCCGGACGCACCAGCATGAAGTCGGTCTTGAGGACGCCGAATTGCGCGACGTTGTCGATCTGGCCGATGAGGTTCTGATAGGTGGGATTGCCTTCGTAGACGACGGGCGCGCCGCTGCTGGCGCGCCCGTCGACGAGCACGTTGACGTCGTAACGCGAGAGTCTCGCCTGCGGGTCGGGCGGCTCGAGGCCGGGGATCAGCATCGGCGGTGTCTCGGGCCGCAGCGCGGCCCCGGCATTCTCGATCAGGTCCTGCCGCAGGCTTTCCAGGTGCCCGAGAATCTCCGGACTGTCGGCATACTTGCCGCCGAGCTCCTCGATGTGCACGCCGACCATGGCGGCCGTGGCCAGCCGGTCGAGCTCGCGCAGCTTGCGGTGCCGGTCGCGGCGCCAGCGGGGAATGCTCTCCACGTGCCGGCGCAGCAGCTCGCCGACCGACTCCATGCTCTGGCGGATGCGCTGCTGCTCCTCGGCCGGGAGCCGCTCGAAATCCTCGCGCGAGAGGACCTCGCCCTGGCGCGCCGGCGCGAGCCCGACGCCGTCGGGTGTCTGGATGATCGCGAGGCCGCCTTTCTCGGCCTCCCGCTGCAGCGCCTCGAGCGAGCTGTGCTGCAACTGCTCGTATTGCCGCTCGACCTCGGTGCGGCGCTTGTGGTGCGCTTCCGACTCGAGCGCCTCGGGCAGACTCGAGAGCAGGTCGCGCACCAGCTCGCGCAGGTCGGCTTTCAGCTGCGAGCCGCGCCCGGGCGGCAGCCGCAGCACCTTCGGCCGCTGGGGATCGTCGAATCGATTGAGGTAACACCAGTCGGATGGGGCGGGACGTGTGGCCGCGGCGCGCTCCAGACAGCGCTGCACGAACAGATGCCGGCCGCTGCCCGGCGTGCCCATCAGGAAGATGTTGTGATCGGCGGCTTCGATGCGTACGCCGAGCTCGAGTGCGCCGAGCGCCCGCTCCTGGGCGAGGGTCCCGTCGGGATCGGCGATGTCCGCCGTCGTCGTGAAGGCGAGCTCCTCGGGAGCGCAGCGTCGGTTGAGGCGCTCGGCCGGAACCTCTGCGGTGCCCGGTGTGATGCCGCTCATGCCCTTAGGCGCCTGCGGCGCGCGCTGCGCTCCGGGGTCTGTCCGTCATGAGCCGGTCCCGGTCGCCTGGGACGCCGCTTCGAGGAACGGGTAATCCGTATAGCCATGGGCGCCGCCGCCGAAGAACGTGGTGGGGTCGGCAACGTTGAGTGGCGCGCCGGTGCGCAGGCGTTCGACCAGATCCGGGTTGGCGATGAACGCTCGCCCGAAAGCGATGAGGTCGGCGCGGTGCTGGGCGCACGCGGCGCGCGCCAGCGCGAGGTCGTAGCCGTTGTTGGCGATATAGGCGCCCGGGAACGAGCGGCGCAGCACCTGCAGATCGAAGCCGCCGGGCACTTCGCGTGGTCCCTGCGTCACGCCCTCGATCACGTGCAGATAGGCCAGCCCGTAGGGTCGAAGCCGCTCGAGGACATGGCGGTAGAGCGCCTCGGGGCGGCTGTCGAGCGCCAGGTCGTTGACCGGACTGAGCGGCGAGAGGCGGATGCCCGTGCGACCGCCCCCGCAGACCTCGACGACGGCTTCGACGACCTCCAGCAGGAAGCGCGTGCGGTTTTCCACGGAGCCGCCGTAGGCATCGGCGCGGCGGTTGATGCTGTCGCGCAGGAACTGCTCGATGAGATAGCCGTTGGCGGCATGGATCTCGACTCCATCGAATCCGGCATCGAGCGCGTTGCGGGCGGCACGGGCGTACTGGGCGATGACGGGCGGGATTTCCTCGGTCTCGAGCGCCCGCGGCGTGGCGCAGGGAGCATAGCCCGATGGCGTGAACGCCTCGCAATCGGCGCGCACCTCGGATGGGGCGACCGGCGGGGCTCCCCCCGGCTGCAGCGACGGATGGGAGACCCGACCGACATGCCAGAGCTGCGCGAAGAGACGTCCGCCGCGTCGATGCACGGCATCGGTCACGAGCCGCCAGGATTCGACCTGCGACTCGTTATACAGTCCGGGGGTGAGCGCGTAGCCGCGGGCCTGCTCGCAGATGGTGGTCGCTTCCGCGATGATCAGGCCTGCCGAGGCCCGCTGGGCGTAGTACTCGGCCATCAGTGCCGTGGCCGTGCCGTCGGCCCGGGCGCGGTTGCGGGTGAGGGGGGCCATCACGATGCGGTTGGCCAGCCGGACCTCGCCGACGGCGACCGGCGAGAACAGATCGGTCCCGGCCGCGGGCGGATCGGTCGGCTCGGCGGTGGGCATGGTCAGGGCTCCGCAACGGGCATCGGAGATGCCGACAGCCCACTTTCGGGCAAACGCCCCGGCGAGGTCATCAGGGGAAACCGCCATAGGGGTGGGCGGCGCCCCTGCGCAGGCCGCGCTGGTAGCCGGCCGGGGATTTGCTATCCTTCATGGTTTAACTCGATTCACCGCCCTGGCGAGGCCGGTCCGCGATGCTGCAAAAACTCAGCG
>JAKAFQ010000173.1 GCA_021817875.1 Pseudomonadota bacterium | reverse complement strand
AACAAGTTGACGCTGGAAGCGGAGATGATGAGCCGCTATGGCTCGCTTCCGCAGTCGGACCGGTGCGGATTCTGGAGCGATAAGACGTGCGCCCACACCCAACAGGTGCTCGGGACGATCACCGAGTCGGATCTGCGCGAGATGGCTGGGCAGCTCGAGGAGTATCTCGGGAGCAAGGCAGCACCGAGCGTCGAGCCGGCGGCCGATGACGAGGAAGCGCTCTACGAGCAGTATCTTTTCCACGTTCCGATGCTCTTCGAAGGCGACCGTGGCGCGGGCAAGACCTTCGGTGCGCGGCGCTTTGCGCGCACGAACGGTCACGTTCTCGTCGAGATCGGGGGCAACGAGAGCATGGAGGCTGCAGACCTGCTCGGTTACCCGGTGAGGGTCTCGGATGGGTCGTTCGTGTGGAAGGACGGCGCCCTCTCGCAAGCCGTGCGGACTGCCTCCAAGGGGCAGAAGGTGTGCATGCTCATCGATGAGATGTTGCGCATCCCGCAGCGGCACCTCTCGGTGCTGCTCACGGTGCTCTCGCCCGATGAGGGGCAGTACCGGCTGCGCACGGGGCGCATCGTCAAGGTCGTCGACGGCGTCGGCGAGGAGGAGGTGCTCACCTGCCCGGTCGATAACCTCGCGGTCATCGCCACGACCAACGTCGGGTGCGAGTACGCGGTGGATGCGGCCGATCCGGCACTTGCGGAGCGGTTCCTCGTCATCCGCAAGGACACGACGCCTGAGAAGCTGCAGGGGATTCTCGCCAAGGCGGTCGAGGCGAAGCACTTCGAGGATGGCCCGGAGATCGTTCGGCGGTTGATGGGCTTCTACGAGGCGGCCGTCAAGCTGAAGAAGGCCGGGATGATCGGGAGTGCTCCGACCACGCGCACGCTTGTGCGGGCGGTTGAGCTCTCGAGGAGCCCTGCGCAGATCGGCGCCGAGGTGCTGAACCAGGCCCTGCAATGGGTCGCTCGAGATCTGAACGGGCAGCCCGAGGCGGCACAGCTGAAATCCCTACGGGAGCTCGCAACGCGCAGCTTCCCCGGGATGAAGGGCAAGATTTGGGTGTAATCACTCTCTCCCCGGCTTCGGCCGGGGATTTTCTTGCCCGGCGCTCGCTAGAGACCGGTAGGTCACTACTGGAGGTCCCTCATGGACTTTGACATCGAGGCAGCCGTCAGGGAGGAGGTTCTCGCTGGAATCCTGGCCGGGCGCGACGTTGAGGAAGAACTCCTCATTCGCATCAAGCCGGGCTTCAACACGGGCTGCTGGACGTGGGTGCCGCCGCATCGGATCTACATCGGCAGCGGCATATTCGACAATCCCCAGGTGCGCGAAGGGCTCACGGATGACCAGAAGGCCTGCTACACGGGCGCCTACGTGCGTCACGAGCAGGGCCATGCGCAGTTCACCGAGCGCGATTTGAAGGCGATTCAGGGCAGGCTCAATCTGGAGCGACTTCCGTTTGGGCTCTGGAACCTCTTCGAGGATGCGCGCATGGAGGCGTTCTACCGGCGTAAGCACGAGATCCGCTTCGGGTGGCTCGAGTTCGAGCGATCGGACTTCGATCCCAAGCAGGTCAATAGCCTCCCAACGCTGGCCCAGGCGATGCTGTTCGCGCTGATCCAAAGCGAAGGGGAGATCAGCGCGGAGAGCCTCGAGAAGCACGCCGCAGAGGTGGGCTGTTCGGTGTGCCGCGATGAACTGAGGGGTGTGGACCGCACGGCCGAATCGGTCGCAAAGTCCGTGCTCAGCTATTACGCCGAAACGTGCTCGCAAAAGGAGACACTTGCTCTGCTGCCCATCATGCACCGCTGGGTCCAGGAGTTCGGCTTGCCGCCACCGCAGGAAGGTGGTGGGGCCGGAGGAGCTGGGGGCGACCTTGAGCTCTCGATGATGCTGCAGACAGATCCGGAGGCCCTTGAGGAGTTCGACAAGGGCGCGAAGGACATCAACGGCAAGGAGATCCCCGGCGGCAAGAAAACCCCCGAGGAGCTCATCGATCTGCCCGAAGGGGGTACTTCGAATCTGCTCGTCGGCGCGGGAGCGCACATCGATGAGTCGCGCGTGGCGGTCATCGTGCAGCATCTGCGCAAGCTCTTCCTCGAGCGAGTCCGGGTCGAGTACTCGGAGACGCCGGCCAAGCGCATCTCCGCACGGCACTGCGCAACCGAGCGACCGCCGTATCGGCATCGCACGGTCACGGGTAGGGCCAGGCGGCGCTTCGAGCTGGTGGTGGACTGTTCAGGGTCGATGTCGGGCCTGCACATCGAGGAGGGTCGGGTACTCGTCGCCGCGCTCTCGGCGCTTGCGCGCGAGGGCAAGGTCGAAGGGCACGTGATTCTCTCGGTCGGCCACGGAGCGTTTCATTGGGAGCGTTTTCGCTTGCCGATGAGCCTCGAGAGCATCGGAAAGATCGAGGCGTTCGGATCGGCTGAAGGGCTGGAGTACGCACTGCGGGCGAACATCGATGTGTTGCGCGGCGCGGACTTCGTGTGCGTCTACACCGATGGATGCATCACGGATAGGCCGATCCAGAAGGACTGGCTGAACGGGCGCGGGGTCCATACCACCGGGCTTTACGTCGGGGACGCTGGGTACCTGTCGGAGCTTCAGAAGTACTTCGATCGCTCGCTGATCCGCGAGGACATCGAAGCGCTTGCTGGGGCAATGCTCACGCTCAAGCGGAGCTGATTTTTATCTCTATCTTCCCCGGCTTCGGCCGGGGATTTTCTTGCCTGCTCGATCAGACGGCCAGCGCAGCGGTGCCGGGATCGGCAGCCGGCGGCGGCGTCTCCTCATTCGACGAGAACAGCCTGCGCCGAGCGCGCCGCTCGTCTCGGCGCTTTTCCGAAAGGCGCATCGCGAGGCGGTATTGGTACTTCTGGATCGTCGCGTTCAAGGCATCATCGCCGAGCCCGAACAGCGTGGCCTCACAAGGCTCATCCGGGGAGAACTGGATCCAGGGGGCGAGGCCGCTGCACACCTCGGCCAGCAATCGGGCATACGCGGTCGTCATCGGCAGGGTCAGCGGGTCAAGGCCGGAGAAGCCCTCTCCGGAGAGTTCCAGGGCGAATTCCCGGTCCTGCTGCACCGGTTTCACTTGGATCGACATCTGTGACGCGAGTCTCATTAACACCTGGATCTGCGCGATCGTGAGACGATTCTCCGGAACCGATTGAGCTGTGGTCATGACTTTTGTTTCCGAATAAGAGTCGGGAAAACCAGCTGTTGCGAGCCTGCCATCGGTATAAAATTACAAATGGAAGGCGGGTTTTATCCGCCGTGTAACTACCATAGAGTATCTTCAGCGCCTGAGGCAAGAGGCCGGATATGCAAGATTCCGAACAGCTGTCAGAAAAGTTCGCCCAATTACGCGCGCCGTTTGCCGTCGAACTGGTGAAGTGGCGCGTGGGCGCGCGGATGAAGAGCAACAGAAACCGCGGACAGGCGATGCCTTACATCAACGCTCGCCTCGTTCAGGACCGTCTGGACGCGGTGATGGGGCCTGAGAACTGGAGCACCGATCTCAAGGCCGCTCCGATGGGCGGCGGGCTGATGTGTGTGATCAGCCTGCGGATTGGGGATGAGTGGGTGAGCAAGGCAGATGTGGCGCAGCAGGACGAGGTTTCGGAGGATGCGAGCAACCCGGAAAAAGACCGGGAAATCGCGGTCAAAGGCGCAGCAAGCGATGCCTTCAAGCGCGCCGCGGTGCAGTGGGGCATCGGGCGGTACCTGTACTCGTTCGAAGCTCCCTGGGTGAATCTCGAACAGGAGAGGTACATCGCGCGCGATGAGATGTCGAGGCTGCGAAAACTGCTGCGCGACGCGTTCGATGGCCCGCAGGTCGCCGATCATTCCAACGAGGCGCGATCGCGCGCTGCGGAGCGGGCTGAAGAGGAGCGATCCGGGCGACGCAACGGTCAGGGCGAGCAGGCAGCTGATCGGGCGGCTGGGCAGCCGGCAGGGGACGCGGGAAGTGCGCCGACCGCGGCGGCCGAGAGCGCGCGGCAGAGTTCCGGGGGTGTTGTGGCCGACAGCGCCAAGAAGGGACGCCCGTCGTTCGGAACGGACGAACAGTGGGGCAGCATTACTGCCCGGCAGCGGTTGATCGTGAAGTCGATCTCCGACCGGGTGCGGCACAACGCGCCCCTCGGCGATATCGAGACGTTCCTGACCCATGGGGAAGGGGCGAAGTACCCCGAGTGGTTGCGCAATGGGCTGCTCGAGGGCGTGAGGAAGAAGATGAGAGATCAGGCTGCGCAGGCGGCCCAACACTCGGAGGTTGCGTGAACGTATTTTCCAGGACATTGCGCGGGGCAGTTGCGCTGCTCGGTCTGAGCATCGCGGTGTCGTGTATGGCCGCCGAGGCGGGCCCGACGCCGCTTGCGTTGATGCCGGTTGTCGCGGCGGGGTTCCATCTGGTGCGCCACTTCCCGGCGGTCTCTGGCCTCACCGGATGGGTTGTGAGCGCTCCGAGCGGTAGCGAGGAAGTGCTCTACACCACGGCGGACGGGAAGACGGTCATCGCCGGGATCCTCTCGAACCAGCAGGGGCAGAACCTCACCCGCCAGTACGCAGCCCTTTACGAGAAGGCTCCAAACTTGAATCGGCTTTGGCCGGCGATCAACGCGACTTATCAGGTAACGGAAGGCCCGCACACGGCCGATGCGCGCCATCAGATCTGGGTGCTGATGGACCCGAACTGCGAGTTTTGCCACCGCCTGTGGACTGAGCTGCGCCCGTACGAGAAGGCCGGCCTCGAGGTGCACTGGATTCCGGTGGGGATCCTCTTCCATTCCTCCACGCCGCGGGCGGCCGCGGTGCTCGCCGGCGGGCCGAAGACGCTCTACGCGATGGAGAGCAAGTTCGACGTGGCGCGCGAGCGCGGCGGGGCGCCGGGTATCAAGCTGACGCCGACGCTCAGGCGCGAGCTCGCGAGAAATCTTGCGCTCGCCATGAAGGCGGGAATCCAGGGTACGCCCGGGATTTTTTATCGCGGACCGCACGGGAAGCTGAGGTTGCAACAGGGCCTGCCCGCGCCCTCCTCGCTGGCCGATATCACCGGCATGGCCATCGAGCCGTGACTCGAGGAGTGTACTCGTGAAGACCGAACCCGCATCCCTCCCTTCGCCACTGCCGAGCACGGAGATGCTTTTGAGCGACGAGGTGGTGTATCGCCACAAGGATCAGGAGGGCCGCGACGTTCAGGTCCGCGCCCCTCTCGCCGTGGGTCTCCTGTACGCGGCGAACGCGCTGCGCGGTGGAGAAACCTTCGCGCTCGGGTACCCCGGCGATCGTATTGGTCGGATCGTTCGCAGCGATGGGGCGCAGACCGACGTGCACAAGGACGCTGCCCGTACATTCGAGGATATGGTGGCGTTTCTGGAGCGATACACCGCTGCCGTGGTTGCGCAGGTGCGGGCTGAGGCCACCGGAGCAGGCGGGGATGCTTCTGCCGACACGACTCTTGGGCAGCCGGAGGTATCCGGCTGAGCCTCGGAGAAATTTTCACCGCGCGCCGCGTGATTTATTTCCGACCTGGTCCCTAGAGTCAGTCGTTCCCGCCAAATGGGGCGGGTTTCAGAGGACAAATCACGTGTTGAATAAGGCTCAAATCATCGGCCGGCTCGGCCAGGATCCGCAGGCGGTGAGTGATGGGGTCGTTCGACTGAATGTCGCGACGACCGAGACCTGGAAGGACCGCGAGAGTGGGGAGCGGCGCGAGAAGACCGAGTGGCACCAGGTGTCGCTCTTCGGGAAGCTCGCCGAGGTCGCCACGAATTACCTGCGCAAGGGTTCGCTGGTGTACATCGAGGGCTCGCTCGAGACCCGCAAGTACGAGAAGGACGGCGTGACGCACTACTCGACGAGCATCAAGGGCCGCGAACTGCGCATGCTCGAGAAGCGCGGCGAGGGTGCGGAGGAAGGCGCGGGCGCCGGCGAGGGTGCGCGCGGCAACGCACGCGACGGTGGTCAGCGGGGCAACGGGCAACGCGGCAACGGGCAGAGCAGCAATGGCGGCTCGAACGGAACGCGGGCGGCTACATCGAGCAGCGCGCCGGCGGGTGATGCGGATTTCGAAGATCTGGACATACCCTTCTGAAATCAAGGGTACGGGCTAGACACCAAGAGCCGACGGAAATCCGTCGGCTCTTTTTATTTCGGTAACTCGCGCGGGCCTGTTCCTACAGAAGAGGCAGGTTCACTAAGTGAGGAGGTCCCATGGTTTCCGACGAGGCCAAGGGATTATGGGTCGAGATTCTGGGCGAACTCGCTCCGGAGCTCACCCCGGCGATAGAGGCAGGCGGCAATCACGTGCCGTGCCCCGTGCATGGAGGGAAGGATGGCTTTCGAGTCTTCAATGACTTCCAGGCGACCGGCGGCGGCGTGTGCAACACCTGCGGATCGTTCCCCGGGGGCGTGAAGTTACTCGCGTGGATCAGGCAGGTTACCCCGCGGGAGGCTGCGCACATGATCCACCGGTGGCTCGAGGGTGATCGGGGAGGACAGGGATCGCCGAGGCGTGTTCGTGTTGCGTTCAAGGAGCCGGACCCGTCGAAGGCACGAGCCTCGATCATGCGGATCTGGGCCGGCTGTCGCGACGTCCAGGGCACGCTCGCCGAGCAGTATCTGCTCAAGCGCGGCATCCCGCTCTCAGCGGTTGCCCGGCGACTGCGGTTTCACCCCGGCTTGCCGTACTCCGAGAAGATCGACGGCCGGTGGCGGCGCACAGGCACGTTCCCGGCCATGATCGCGGCTATCCAGCTGCCGGACGACCGCGGGGTGTGCTTGCACAGGACCTACCTGTCTGCGCAAGGCACCAAGGCGAACGTCGCGTCCCCGAAGAAGATGACCATGCGCTCGGCATTGTCGCGTGGCGGAGCGATCCGGCTCTTTGCCCCGCGGGAGGTGCTCGCAGTGGCTGAGGGGATTGAGACGGCCTTGGCGGTGCGCGCGGCCACCGGACTGCCCGCGTGGGCGGCGGTCTCGGCGACGCTCATGGAGTCACTCGAGGTGCCGGCGGTGGTGCGCGAGGTACACATCTTCGCTGACAAGGACGAGAACGGGCGCGGCCAGAGGGCCGCCGAGGTGCTTGCCAAGCGGCTGCGCCGCTCGGGGCTTGAGGCCCGGATCCATCTACCGACCGGGCGGGTTCCGCCTGGCTCGAAGGGGATCGACTGGCTGGACGTGTACGTCAGCGCGGGTGCGGCGGGGTTCCCCTCCGTCTTCGGAGGAATTCGCCATGCCGCCTGAGCGGAAATTTATCCCGGCCTCCCAGTGAGGCCGGTTTCTTTTTTTATTTCCGCGCTCGTTGCTATAGCACCCCGATTGGACATTTTGCGTACGGGGTAACCCCGGGGATTTATGCAGGGTGGTGAGGTACATGCGTCCACGTGACAGATTTTATCTTGCGGTGATGTTGCTCGGGGGTCTGACCCCCGTCGCATTTGCGGCACCGGTGGCGAGCTGGGGGCCGGCATGGCGGCAGGCGGTACCGGCCGGGGGGCCGATCAGCCTCTCTCGAGCACTGCTCACGATCGCCCCTGGAGGTCAAACCGTCGTGGTGGACCTTCCAAGTTCTCTCAAACGGACGCGCGTCAGCTGGCCGGCAGGCACCCGTAAGGCGGCCTTGCAGGCCGCGGTGCTCGCTGCGGATCGGGGCGCTGCGATCGCGCTCGGGGAACGCTGTGCTGGGGAGCTCCTCACGGTCTACGCCACAACGCCCGATCTGGCACAGGCGACGGCTGTAGGGGCGGTGAGCGCGGCAACCGGGGCCGCGGTGTCCCCGCTGCCTTCCCTGGCACATCCGGCAGCTGCGGCGCCTCCGGCCACCATCACGGCTCACAACGTGCCGAACAGACTCGCGGCGGCCGCTCGACCCGCGCCCGCCGTTCCCCGGGTGTGGCTGATCTCCAAAGGTGAGCGGATGAGCACTGCCCTCGAGCAGTGGGGCACAGCGCACGGATGGACGGTCATCT
>JAKAFQ010000172.1 GCA_021817875.1 Pseudomonadota bacterium | reverse complement strand
GCCCCCGTCCCCTTGGCGATCGTGCGCGCCAAATCATGCGCGCTATCCTGTCACCCCGCCGGGCTCATCTTGACAAGCAGACCCGGGCTCTTTTTGCCGAGCGCCGCAGGCCAACGTCTCATCATAGGGGCTTATCCAGTGAATACCGTGCGATTGGGGTATAAATTGGCACGGCAGCTTTACCTCTTTATTGGCACTAGAGCATTTATCGGCGCGCGCATAGCGATGGTCCATGGACTAGATTCTTGTGCGGTATAAAAGCCACTGGACTGCGGGGTGATGCGCACGATGTTCGAGCTGCGAAAACTGGCGCCTATACGTCTCCGAAGCTCGCCGTCGGCGAGCACAGGAGACCGCAATGTTCACACGTCGATTCGGCACTGTTTGCGAGCTTTCCGCGACCGATAAGGCGCGCATTCGCCGGGCTGCCAGGCGATACGAACCGATAATGTCCTTTATGGCAGCGTATGTGCTGCTCATGCTGGAGGAGGACATGGTTGGCGAGGGCGATATGTTGCCCTTCGAACTCCAGGGTTTGCGACCCGCGATTGAGCAGTTTGCCAGCCTCGTCGGCCACCGCCTACATTCAGCCGAAAATGCTTCGCCCAAACGGCGACCCCGCCGCAAGCGTCGACCGGGCAGACCAGGAGGCCTTACGGCCGAGGATCTGTTAAGCGATGTGGCAGCCGTCATTCCAAGTGCGGAAGCGCGCCAGGCGGTGCCTTTCCAGGAAATGGTGCGGGAGCTTCCGACAGCACGGGCTTCCGTGCCGCTTGAGGGAGCGTGGAAGATTCGCTGAATGCGGCTAATCAGCGATTGGCGTCGGCGCACGCGCTGAAACACCGGGTCCCGGGGCCGCAAGATATGCGGCCAGACTGGTGCACCTCGCGTGCGTCGATGCCATCCGGGCCGCTCCTGCCGGGGAGGCATCCCACTATTCGGCCTGAAGCGACGCCATTCTGCGCAGCTACCGCGCATTGCAACCGAGCTCCGGCGCGGGGGTGCGCGCATGCAGCGCGTCAAACAGGATGACGGCCGCGCGGAAATCACGATGAGAGAACTGTCCCGACGGGGCGGCGGTCCGGCCCAATTGGGGGACTGTCCTACGGGGAGGGTCACCACGTGCCCTTCTGGCTCGGCGCGCGCGTCGCTGCAAACGAGCATTCGCCGGTCGATCTCGAGAATCGTGGTGCGACCGTTTAGACAAATCTGGGCGGTAACCTCGAGCTCATTTCCGCCTGCCGGCGTGAGAGAGTAAGAGGGATAGCCCTGCCTCGTGCCGGATCTCGGCTGCGACTCAGTACGGTGTCGGGACCCGAGGAGCAACAAGATGTTCGGCGCGGAACGAACGATGCTTGATTCGATGACCCTCACCCGAGCTCTCGCGAACGGCGAGCAGTCAGTTTTCGACGCCCCCCGAAATCTATCTCCCAGAAATCGCGGTGCAGGCGCAAAACCCGCTTGGCGGCGGCCCTGACGGCGAGGCGGTCCGGCGCAGCTACTCGACGCATTTCACCCCGGTCACCGCCTTGTTCCGCAAGGGTTCTGCCGCCGGTTTCCCGGTCCTTTGAGCCGGCCTCGTGCTTGCGTCTGCACGAACGCATAAACGGAAGCCGCCATCATTGGCGCCGTTTCTCGCATCAGTCGGCGAGCCTCCCGCACGCTGCGAAGCGTTCTGCAGGATTGGGTCATTGTCGAGCTCCAGCTGCCTCAGCCCAAGCGCCCGAGCCACCTGCAGGACGAAGGCGAAGGTGAGCGTACCGCGGTGAATGCGGTTCGCGATCGCGGACTCGGTCGTCTCGATGCCCATTACCGCCAGCAGGTGGACCAGCTGCTTGCGGCGTACCCCGGACCGCACCAGCATGGTCCGAAACACTCGCTGGGCCTCTGCATTCCAGCAGTTCACCTTTCGTTACTCACAGTATTTTCGACGACGATAGCTGCTGCACGCGGCACGATCGGCACTTATTCCATCATTTTGCTGAATATAAACCCAATCCGGGCCCCTCGCTATCTCGCTGACAGCAAAAATCTCTCGGATCCGGGAGAAGCGCATTCGAGCTACTGGAACGGCTACCTAGACAGGTGCCTAGTGTCCTTTAGTGAGGTCAGCGTCATGGCACCGAAGTGGACTGATGAGAAGCTTTCGAGCTGGCACAAGGAGGGTCGTGGGCAAGGCGAGGGGCCTAGGTACAAACCCTGGCTCACCGCCCAGGACTTCCCGGGCAGCCTAGGCCGGTCCCACCGGGTCCCTAGCCCTAAGCTTGGCCGCCACGTCGAGCTTCTGTCCGACGTCGAGGAAGCGGCGTTCTTGATCGTGGAGCGCTCACAAGCCGTCTCCGAAGCCAAAGAGCAGTATCCGTTCAACCGGAACTTGAGCCAAGCAGTCGCTCACGCGCTCGGCATTCGCCACCCCCACTACCCGGGCACGAACATCCCGTGCGTGATGACGATCGATCTACTTGTCACGGTGCATCGGCCCCGCGACACGGTCCTGATAGGAATCGACTGCAAGACCCGAGACAAAGCCGAAGACCCGAGGGTGCTTGAAAAGTTTGAACTCACCCGCGCAATCCTGGCCGAGTCCGGCAGCAAACATGTCGTCTTCTTCGACTCCCATATCCCGAAGCAACTGGTTAGAAACCTAAAATGGATCGCTTCTGGTCGCCCCAAGCCGTATGAGGTGCTGCCGTATCCGGATTACCTCATCGACATTACGCAGTGCATGTACCGCCACCTTTCATCCACTGTGTTCGGCGATCGCCCGCTGCGAGCGGTTTGCAAGGAATTCGACGAGGCGAACAGCCATGAACCGAGCACTGGATTCAGAGCCGCAAAACTCCTGATCGACTCTTACCTTCTGGACGTCGAACTCAACGGCCCTGATCTGCCCGACCGACCGCTCAGCGACTTCCGCCTCCAAGGCTCCGAGAACGCCAACCTTCGGATGGTCGTATGAAACTCTGCAATCGAGATGTCTTTCAATGGCGAGAAACGCGCTGGCGTCTCATCGCTCTCGACAAGCCCAATGACGTCGCCTGGATCATCGACATCTCAGCAAAAACCGCGTGGCCCATACGCGTTTCACCAAGCGAGCTCGAGGGTTGTGAACGTGAAGCAGTCACGGAATCTCTGGATACCCGCATGGCAAGCAAAGCATGCGGCAAAAAGCTCGAAGACGACTTTGCACGGACAAAAAAACTCCTGGAGTCCGGCGCCGATCTCTTCGATTCCGACGAGCGCCGCGCCGCCATCGAAAGAATCGCCGAACTCACCGAGCGCTGCCCTCGCACCCTTGAAGCCCTGCTTAGACGCTGGTGGCAGCGGGGAATGACCAAAAGCGCACTGATTCCCGACTTTGCCAACTGTGGCCGCCACGAAGGCGGAGCGACCGCGGGTCGCGGACGGTGCGCTCGCAGTGGTCGCAACAACTACCAAATCACTGCAGAGGATTACATTAAATTGGACGCAGCCATTAACTACTACTTTGCCGATGAGCGCCGTTCAATAGGTCTCGCCTACCAATGGCTCGGTGCGACATTTTACTCAATTGAAGATGGCAACGGCACAAAATACCTCCCCGAGTTTGGTGAGCGGCCTTCGCAACGGCAATTCAAATATTACCTTCACAACAAACACTCGCATAGGGTGCAGATTGAGAAGCGCAAAGGCAAAAAAGAGTATGCGCGGGATCACAAACCAACACTCTCTGACACGATCGCCGACTGTATCGGTATCGGCCATCGATATGAAAATGACGCATCAATCGCCGATGTAGACATCGTTCACGATCTCGATCGAAAAACGATCATTGGCAAAGCCACAATCTACTTCATCGTCGATCGCAGATCCCGGCTCATCCCCAGTTTTTACGTCGGCCTAGACAATCCCTGCTGGGAAGTCGCCGTGGAAGCCATGGTCTCGCTGGTGGAATCCAAGCGCGAGCTCTGCGAACGCTACGGCGTCAAATACGATCCCCTTGACTGGCCGGCCGAAGGCTTTCTACCGCAGGAATTCATAGGTGATCATGCGGAGATGTTCTCCAAATTCAGCAATAGCATCGCCGATGAGCTGGGAATCGCGATCGCAAACCCACCGTCTTTGATGCCAAACTTAAAGCCTAATGTCGAAACACGCTTCAAACTGATCACCGTCGACCTTCGCAAGATCACGCCCGGTTATCAACCTCCGGAATACTTCGGCAAGCGTCGCAAGAAGCGCTATGACAAGGAAGCCTGCCTCACTTTGAAAGAGTTGATCCGGGAGATCCTCGAGGCTGTGATAAAACACAATAGAACCCCACTGACGACTGACGTTCGATCCGCTGCTCAAATAATGCAGCACGTCGAGCCTAGTCCCATCGGACTTTGGAACGCTGGAGTAACGGAAACCGGATACTGCGGTAACCGTTACGACGCACAGACCGTGCGAATGGCGTTGCTTCCAAGAGCGACCGCGAAAATCACCAAGGACGGGCTCAACTTCAAAGGTCTCTACTACGCAAGCGACCACCCGGATCTGATCCGCGCATTTGTGCGCGCGCGAAAAGGCCGGGACGAAATCACGGTTTCCTATGACCGCCGCTACGTCGACTGCATCTACGTTCATCTCAAGAGCGGCCCCGTTCTCGCGACGCTCTCGGAGAAGAACCACGGGTACCGTGGTCTCAGCTTCAGGCAGATCGAGATCGTATCCGAGACCGCGCAGGAGCAACAGGAGGCACATCAGCAGACGCGCGAAGAGGTGGCATTCGAGAGTAACCAGCGTCGTGCCCCGGCGATCAGGGAAGCGGAGGCAAAGCGCGACGAGCTCGGCCCTCTCTCGATTGATGCGCGCATGGCCAACGGCAAGGCCGCAAGGGCTGAGCAGAAACGCCGAGAGAATGTCGTTCGCGCCGAGCAGCAGGTGGCTCTGGCGAACAATGCGTCCTCGGCGCCCACGCAGGAGACGTCCAACGTGATGGGGCTGCCCGTTCGCAATCGCACCACACAACCAGAAGCCGCGGCTCTTACCGCAGCGCAACGTGCCCGAAAGAGAATGAGCTAACCATGACCGACAAATCAACGACGTACCCAGTTGTCGAGGCCTTCTATACTCCGTCGACGGTCCCGGATTACGCCGGTAATCCGCTCATCGAAGCGCTACCGCCACTCCCGGCGGACGAGGCGGTGTTCGACGGGATCTGCTGGCAACCGGATTTCAGTGCGGACGAGCGCTTTTTGCCTAAGGGGATCCGCATCGCGCGGCTGCTTGAGCTGCGCAATCTCATGATTCCCCTGGAGCGGCACCCGGCGGTGATTCATACGCTGGACGCCATGGTCCGATCAGCTTACGTGAACCGCGGACCAAACAGTCCCGAGCGAGCCCGTACAGCCCAACAGCTATACGAGATGCGTCAGCGCGGCGAGACGTTCAGTCAGCGTCCGAACGTGACTTCGATCCCGCTTTCGGCCGCGCTCTTTGGCATCCCCGGCATGGGCAAGACAAGCCTTGCGAAAAGGTGGCGCGATGAATTCCCGAAGACCCTTCACCACGGGCAACACCACTTCTACCAGGTGCCGGTTCTGCAGGCCGATGCACCAACGGATGGAACGAGCTTGAAGGGATTCTGTTATGCGCTGCTGCATGAACTCGACGCGCGTATCCCCGGTGCCAATTACTACGACGAATACGGAAGTCGTGGGCGACCTGGCGCTTATACGTTATTGGCAAACGTGGTGATGCTGGCAAATATGCACAATCTCGGCATGCTCATCATCGATGAAGCGCAGAACTTCAGCAAAACTCACAAGAGCGACGAGACCGTCATGAGCGAGATCGTCTCTGCTTTCAACCTGCTTCACGCGCCAATTCTGTTCATGGGAACGAACAAGGCGTATGACGTTTTTAAAACGGATTTCCGGGGAGCCAGACGCGCAGTTGCGGTGGCCTTGCCACATTGGGATCGCTTGACCTTATCGCATGAGCCTGGTGAACCAGATGAATGGATGGAGGTCCTCATGAAGCTGTGGGAATTCCAATGGGTGCGCAAACCGACCGAACTCGATGAGTGGACGGTGAAAAAGTACTCTACGAGTGCTCACAAGGGATCATCGCGATACTCGTCGCGCTGTTTGCTGCGGCTCAGATGCGGGCAATGCTGGATGGCAGCGAGAAGCTGACTCCGACGTTGATACAAGACGTCTATCAGTCTCAATTTAAGCCGGTCCATCCGATGATCAAGGCGCTTCGGGACAACAATACGGGGGCTCTCGAGGCGTACCAAGACATCGCGCCGCTCAACAAGAGTCTGGACAAGATATGGAGGTTAGGTGGATCGCTTACACATGCCCGAGGCTCGCAAACAGACCCTGCTTCGACGGCGAACTTCACGCCACCGTCGAGCGATGCGGAGGCCCCTGCTGCGGGTCGAATTCGCAAGGCACGGATTCCGTCCCGGGTTCCCGGCGCACCGCGTCGCAGGCAAAAGAAAGCACCGAGCGCAAACATGCCGACGGATCCGGTCGATCTCGACCCGAAGGACTACCGTAACGCCACCCGCGCTGCGGCTAAGAACCACTCGAGCGCGTATGAGGAGCTGCTGCGGCTCAAACTCGTCCCATCCACCGAGGACTTCCTGAGCATGTTCTGATGATCCTGCTGCCCAGACCATACCCCGACGAGGTGATCGGGAGCGTGCTCGCACGGGGGGCGCGCTGGCTGGGCCTGAGCTGGGGTCGGCTGCTCTATCTGGCAACGGGTCGTTCCGGCAGCAGCGTGCCTTTCCTCATGCCGTTTGCACTTGACCGACTCGCCGAGGCTACGGGCACCGATCCGGAATATCTGCTGGAGCGGCATACCCTTTTCCCGTATGCCGTTGCATTCATGCCGCTTGCCCGCCGAGCGGAACTCAAGACGCGAGCGCTTTCAGAGGGCAATCAATGTGGTCTCGACACGTTGGGACATGTCGTGCATGCCCGTACGCCGTATCGGCGAGTATGCCCACTCTGCATTGCGGACGATTTGCAAGCGCATGGCGAGACGTACTGGCGCCGGTCGCACCTCCTGCCGGGTGTGAACGTATGCCTGATCCACGGGACGAGACTCTGGCGGGGGACACTTCCCCTGCAACATGGCCGGAAAACCGGTGATGCGCTGCTGCCCGCTGAAATCTCCGCACGCCCAGCGACCCCTGCATTGTCCGATGAGGTGCTCGAGTCGATTGCGCTGTATTCCATCGGCGCGATGCTTCGCAGACCGGCGGACCGCAATTGGCTGGAACGTTATACGGTGGCCGCCTTTGCGCTCGGCTACCGATTAAGGTCGCGCGCGGTCGCGGCGCGGGTCATTGCGCGCGATCTGAACCGATTCTTTGGGGAGAGCTTTCTGCAGTCGATGGGTGCCGCCATGGATCTGAGGCAAAAAAGCCCCTGGCCCGCGCTTTTCGTTCGACCCGGCTATCCGACACGCCTTGCCACCCCCAAGCACGTGCTCATGCTGACGTTCCTGGAGCACGCAGCGCCCATCGAGACCCTTACCGACGCGCCGTATCGCGCGCCGGGGCCGCGCCGGCGCGATTATCGCGCCGTCGATGCACGAGCCCTGCGCAAAATGGAGGCATTTCTGCACAGGCATGCCGCCAAAGGAGAACTGCTGACCGTACGAAGCCTTATAGAGGCCTCCGGCGAGCAACCCTGCATGAAACGCTTCCGGGATCGATTTCCTCGCTCCCTGCGCTTCTTGGCGCGTTTTCGCCGATCCACCCATGCCGCGCGACGAATACGGCCGCATCGCCGATGTGCCCCGTAGGCCCAATGTTCGAGCCACGAATCCCGATCGCTACACGGATCCTCTTCGGAGGGTCCAGAAATGCAATGGTTATCGGCAGTGAAATCAACGAATCGGGGTTTTATAGCCACGCTGGAGACAGAGCAGGGGACGCTGCTGGCGCCCCTCGCATCGCTCGTCTCCGCCGGGCTGCCGACCGAGCGGAGCTCTCGAAACGT